>DATGTB010000164.1:0-6032 GCA_035302065.1 Paenalcaligenes sp.
CCATGGGCTGGATGCTGGGCTTTACGGTCATTTTCATGCCCATGATTGTCACCTATACCAGCTGGGCGTTTTATATCATGCGCGGCAAGGTAGACATCAAAAGCGTTGAAAGTGAAGAGACTCAATACTAAGGAGATACATCCATGTCGTTACTGTATCGCATTGTCATTTTGCTGATATTGGCAGTCATCATGATCCTCATTACGGTCATCATGGGTGATTACGGCCCTTGGTATCTTTCTTGGCTATTAGGGACTGGCTTCATGATTCTGGTTGCGGCCATGGGCGGCGTACTTTATGAAGATCAGGAGGAGCGTCGATTGCAAGGCCAACAAACAAGGGCAGGCGATGAGCAATAGTGCTCCTCATTGATAATCACTATCAAATAAAAAAGCTGGCATTCAAGCCAGCTTTTTTTGTGGGCCTAAAGCAGGTACTTATAGAACAGGCCGCCTTTCATGAACGCCCTGAGATTTTGTTCAGGTTCAGCAAAGTTCCAATTTGTGGGGATGTGGACCAAATATACGGACTCCTGAAATGTAATGAGCAGCGCCTACTCATAGCGGTATTCGTCAAAATCAAGCTGCTGAACCAATTGCCGCGCAAGCTCGTCGGAGATTTTTCTTTGGCGGGCGAGGGCATAGATGGATTCGCGTACTGTGGTGATAATTTTCAGGCGCATTCTTTTTTCCATTAGGTAGGCCGGGTAGTTTTCATCTGTGACATCCATGGAGACGATAAATGACTGATGAAATTCATCGAGCAGTTTCTGTTTCAACGTCTCCATTTCGGTTTCAGATTGCGGGTGCTCGGGCGCCATCTCATGCATCATTTGATCGAGCGCTTGTTCAGCCTTGCCCAAGGCATAGTTTAAGGCAAAGAGCTGCTGCTCATGGTGATAACCATGCGGACCACTGATTTTGGGTACCATTTTCAAAAGTAAAGGCAGGGCGATGCTCGCAGCAATCAGGGTGACAATAATCACGGTAGCGGTCAGAAAGATCGCCAAATCGCGGGCCGGGAAAGGGCTGCTATCAGGCAACAAGACCGGCAGGGTCATGACCCCGGCCAATGAAAGTGCCCCGCGGGCTCCGCCAAAGGAAAGCACCCAGATATGAATCCACCGCACCCGGTTATCAACGTTGAATCGTTTGAGCCCCAGCCTTTTGGAACTAAAAACAATGGCGCCAATCCATAAAAAGCGCAGTAACACCAGACTCAAGGTAATAACAACGGCATAGATAATGAGCCACCAGGGGTTATGGTGGCCGGTTTGTGTTACTACATCAACTGCACCTGCAAAAATGGTGGGTAGCTGCTCACCCAAGAGGACAAAAATAAGCCCATTGAGGGTAAATTGAATGGTATTCCACATGGAACTGCGGCGCACGCGCGTGATGGTATTGACCCGGCCGGAAAGCTCCAGTTGTCCCATCGTCAGACCGGCTGCCACAGCAGATAAAATGCCAGAGGCCTCGATTTGCTCGGCAGCCAGATAAGCAGCAAAGGGCATGAGCAAGCTTAGTAAAATGTCTGCGCCCGTGTCACTGCCAAAAATACTGCTAAAGTAGCGGTATACATTTGATAGTACCCAGGTCACGATCACTCCGGTAATAATCCCTGCGCTCGCCACCCAGACAAAGGAGCGGGCGGCATCAAGCAAGGAAAATGAACCGGTCATGGCCGCCAGCACAGCCATTCGAAACGCCACCAGTCCGCTGGCATCATTAAACAGCCCCTCACCCTCCAGGATGCCCATGATACGCCGCGGAATGGGCAGGCGACGTGTAATACCGGCAACAGCAACTGGATCAGTAGGGGATACAATGGCTGCCAGGGCAAAGGCAACTACCAGCGGCATGGACGGGATCAGCCAGTGCAAGATATAGCCCAAGCATAAAACGGTGATGATGACCAGCCCAAAGGCGAGCAGAAAGATGCCAGCACTTTCGCGCTTGAGCTCATCTTTGGGAATGCGCCAACCATCCAGAAACAATAGCGGCGGAATAAACAGTAAAAAGAACACCTCGGGATCCAGGATGATCCCTTCATCAAAAAAACCAGCGATGACAAACCCCAAAACAATCTGGATCAGGGGGGTGGGTATGCCCCAGGGCAGCATCCTGCCAATCATGCTGCTCAGAATGACAGCAATAAACATGGCAGAGGTAACGACGATGACATCCATTTTGATTTCTTTTTAATTATTTAATCCAGGGCAAAAGAAAAATAAGGCCAAAAATGACAGAAATTAAAGGGTTTCGTTCTGGCAGGCCTTATACAACTATGATAGTATTTTTTTTGAGTCGCTGTCATTTATTAAATAGGTTGGACCACAAAAACTCAGTATATTTTATGCTTTTTAATTCCCCAATAAACAGCCCGGATCAGCCAATTCCCAATTCTTTACAAAGTCAGCTAAAGATCGGGATTTTTTCATTATTGTTTTTGCTGTTCACCCTGTTCAGTGAGCCAATTTGGGCACAGGAGGATGGCTCTGCCTCGAATCACGACGGAGACACTATAGAGCTGCTGGCCGAGGCTCTGGCGGACGATGGAATCCGCGATCAGCTCGTTGACCATTTGCGCGCCATTGCCCAGGACCCTGACGCTGAATTGGGTGCCGCAGATGCGGCCGTCTCCGATTCCTTGCGGGCCGAACCACAAACGGCCGCAGCGGCAACCAGTCGTCTGGCTGGGCGCTTGCAAACATTTGCCCATGATCTGCGCAGTGATATTGTGCATGCCTGGCAGGTGATGTGGTCCTTATTCAAAGGGGAAAAGTCCCAGATAGAGCGTTTCAAGAGCTGGCATAGTGCCTTGCTGAGCTTATTGCTCACCGTAATTGTAACGAGCGTTGCTTTTTGGCTGTTGCGTTGCCTCCTACGCCCAGTTTTTTCGGCCTTTTCACGCTGGGCAGTCAAGCTGCCCTCCAGCCAAAAGCTGGCCTCACAACAGCGCGAGCTAGAGCGCAAAATCCGCGAACGCAGCCAGCGCAAGGCGTTGCTGTACGAGCAGAAAAATGCTGTCAAGGATAGCGCAGCTGGCGAGTTTGCCCATGTACAGGAGGATGGGTCTGATGAAGGTGATCTGGCACAAAAACCGCCTCAACTGGATTCCAAACAGGCTGAGAAAAACTACATCCGCCGTTATGCCAAGTTGCGCAAGATGGCGGCCGTGGTGGTCGCCTTTTTTGTTGATGTACTGGCCATCGGGATAGCTGCTGTGATTGCCTACAGCATTACCGTAGCGGTCTTTGTCCATAATCAACAAGTTACCTTGTTTAGCATGCAGTTTTTAACTGCCTTTTTTGCCGTTGAGGTGGTCAAGGCCATCAGCCGGGTGTTTTTCGCAGCCCGCTTTGACAGCTTGCGTTTAATCCCCATTGCCTCCGAAAGTGCCAGCTATTGGCATGGTTGGCTGGCTACGGTCATTAGTGTAGGCGGTTATGGCCTGCTGGTTTTGGTACCCATTTTACAGATGGTGCTCGCTCCAGCAGTTGCCAATATTTTTGGGTCCGTACTCATGCTGGCCGTATATTTCTATGCCATGGGGGTTTTGTGGCGACAGCGTGCACGCGTGACTCAGGGCTTTCTGCATATGGCGCAGACCAGTGCCGATGCTGTGGGCGGTAGTGTGTGGCGTATTGCTGCCCGATTATGGTTAGTAGTCGCCTGGGCCTATTTCACGGTTTTGCTGCTCATGACCCTGGTAGATCAGCAAAATGCCTTAGCCTTCATGGCGCAGGCGAGCTTACAAACCTTGCTGACCCTACTCATCGGGGGCGCCCTGTTTTTGATTCTCAACTCCCTGGCAACGCACCACTTGCATTTATCAAAGCGTTGGAATGATTATTTTCCTTTACTTGAGGAACGTTTGAATTCCTACACCCCCATGGTGTTTCAGGTGCTACGCCTGTTTTTGTTTGGTGCCATTGTATTTAGCCTGCTGGATGCCTGGCAGGTGATGAACTTCAAGCAATGGTTGGCGCATGGTCAGGGCCTGGTGGTCTTGCAAACCCTGCTGCGTATCGTTCTGGTATGTGCTGTTGCCATCATTGTCTGGATTGTACTGGCTAGCTTTATCGAGCATCGTCTGGCCATTTCGGATGAGCGCATGCCCTCAGAGCGCGAGCGCACCCTGTTGATGCTCTTTAAAAATGCCTTGGTCATCATCATCAGCACCATGACCATTTTGATTGTGCTTTCACAATTAGGCATTGATATTGGTCCACTGATTGCCGGGGCTGGAGTCATCGGTCTGGCGGTTGGTTTTGGTGCCCAAAAGCTGGTCCAGGATGTGATCACCGGGATCTTTATTCAGCTGGAAAACGGGATGAACCAAAACGATGTGGTCGAGGTTGCCGGATTGTTTGGCTCAGTGGAGAAACTGACAATCCGTTCCGTGGTCATACGCACTCTGGACGGAGGCTATCATCTGGTTCCCTTTTCTTCCATCGATAGCGTATCCAATCATACGCGTGATTACGGTTATACCATCGGTGAGTTTGTCGTGGGTCACCGTGAATCAGTGGATGACACCATGCACCACCTTGCCCTGGCTTTTGAGGATCTGAAAAAGGATGCCGCCGTCGCCGACAGTATCCTGGAGGAGATCACCATTCAAGGGGTGACTGAAATCAATCAGACCGGGGTGAAAATACGGGTCCTGATCAAAACTATAGCTGGCATGCAATGGGCGGTGCAGCGCAGCTATAATCGCCATGTCAAAATGCGCTTTGACGAAGCGGGCATTGAAATGCCTTATCCGCATACGGTCTTGCATTTTGGCCGGGACAAATCCGGTCGTGCCTCACCAGTGGATGTGCGCATGGTGGAAAAGCTGGCCGAGGCCAAGCAGCCTGATGGCGGTTACCCACCAGCAGGCCAGACCTATCGCCCTTATCCTGCCGAGTCATGACCAGGGCAGCCGTTTAATAACTTGCTTTTCAGGGACGGTAAGTATTTATGCTCGCCATCAAGACAAGCTTTGATTTTCTTGATTTTGTCAATACCTTTATCAGCTTGTCAACGGCATTTTTGCTGGGCTCCCTGATAGGTATAGAGCGGGAGTACCGACGTCAGGTCGCCGGTTTGCGCACTAATGCCCTGGTAGCCGTGGGGGCGGCCATTTTTGTCGACATTGCGATGCGGGGTGCAGGCGCTGACGGTGGCATCCGGGTCGCTGCAGCAGTCGTTTCCGGGGTCGGTTTTCTGGGCGCCGGGGCCATTTTACGTGATAGTTCGGGTAGTAGTATCCGCGGTTTGAATACCGCAGCCACCCTTTGGTCCTCTGCTGCGGTGGGTGCCTGTGCTGGTGCAGACCTGATCGCAGAGGCTGCGCTAGGGACTTTTTTTATTTTGCTGGCCAATAGCACTTTGCGTATTTTTGAAAATAAAATCAGCCGTCAGCCCATCAATACCTTGCAAGATGAGTTACACCATGTCGTGCATCTGATTGCCAACAAGGATAATCAGGAGCAGGCTGTCAGGATCCTTGATGCACTCCTTAAAGAAAAAAATATCACCTTGCACGAAATACAAACCAAAGCCTTTACCGAGAATAGCATCGAGATAGTGGCTTCCCTTGATATCAAATCCGTCAGTGCCGATGAAATCGCCCAATTTATCAAGGCATTAAACCAAAGCCGCATGATTGAGCATGCATTCTGGTTACCACGGGCGCATTAACATTAAGAGCAATAAGCGTAAAATAAGATATAATTCGCCACTTTAGGCTATTGGTCTTTTTTAAGGGGTAGGTATGCGTATTGTTTTGTTTATTGTAGGTACGCTGGCGGTGATTTATCTGATGGTCAAGGGGTTCAAGCAGGTACTGGAGGAGTCCCGGGCCCATCGGCAGGTCGATGATGAGCAATCACATCAGCAGCTACCGCATCAAAAGCCCCGGAACCCATCGGATGAGGATGAATCCTAGAGGAGCTGGTTTTTGTGGATGACCCCGTCCTTCATGATGAGGTGAAAGTTTTTTTCGGGGTCACTGACAAAGTCCAAATCTTTTTCCGGAGCTCC
>DATGTB010000165.1:0-16244 GCA_035302065.1 Paenalcaligenes sp.
GCCCACTTGTCCTTTCTGAGCGGGAGCCCTTCGCGAATGGCAGGCTCATCTACCTGTATCGCTGCAATGCCAGCAGCTTCCAGGTCCAGCACCTCATCACGTAAAGCCAGGGCGATTTGACGGCAGGTGTCCTCGCGAGGCTGATCATCACGTACAAAGGACCACTGCAGCATGGTGATAGGACCAGTCAGCATGCCTTTGACGGGGCGATCGGTCAGGCTCTGTGCATATTTGGCCCACTCTACCGTCATGGGTGCGACACGAACCACATCACCATAAATGATGGGAGGCTTGACGCCGCGAGAACCGTAGCTTTGTACCCAACCATTTTGGGTAAAAGCATAGCCTCCGAGCAGCTCGCCAAAATACTCCACCATATCGTTACGCTCGGCTTCGCCGTGTACAAGCATGTCAATATCAAGCTCTTCTTGCGCACGAATGACATCAGCGATTTCCTTTTGAATGGCCTTCTCGTAGGCAGCATCACTGATCTCATGATCACGCCAGGCACGTCGTGTTGCCCGCACCTCCTGGGTTTGGGGGAAAGAACCGATAGTAGTCGTGGGGAACAGGGGCAAATCCAGTTTTTTCTGTTGTACCTTTTGACGCTCGGCAAAGGGCTCACGCTGACGATTGACACTATCTAATTTGGCAAAACGCTCGGCGACCTCAGGGCGATGGATGCGTGTCGAGGTGCGACGGTTTTCCAGCGCTTTGCTGCTTTCAGCGATACGCTCTTTTTGCTCGGCGGTAGCATTACCCTCGAGCAGCGCCTTGATAAGGGCAAGCTCCTCAAGCTTTTGCTTGGCAAAGGCGAGCCAGCTCTTTAGCTCGGGATCGAGCAGGGTCTCACCCTCCAGATCAACCGGGCTTAATAACAGTGAGCATGATGGGGCCAACCAGAGACGATCGCCTAACTGGGCATGCAAATCTTTGTGCTGATCGGCGATGGCCTGCACGTCACTGCGCCAGATATTACGCCCGTCAATGACGCCCAGCGAGAGGATTTTGTCCTCACCAGCCAGCTTGACAAAAGTATCCAGCTGCTCAGGGGCGCGGACCAGATCGAGATGAATACCGGCAATGGGCAGCTTCATCAAGCGATCAGCATACTCCTCTACCCCCTCGAAATAGGTGGTAAGCAGCACGGGAACGCCTTGCTTGGCCAAAGTGGTGGTGCTTTGCTCAACGGCAGCAACCCAGGCCTCAGGCAGGAGCAAGCCCAGTGCAGGCTCTTCGAGCTGAATCTGGCCGACACCCAGCTCCTTGAGGCGCGCAATGATTTCCTCATAGGCAGCCAGCAGATCAGGTAACAGCTTGAGTTTTTTCTCATCAGTGGGGCCATCGGTAAAGGCATCGCCTTTGCTCAGGAATAAAAAGGTCACAGGCCCGACCAACGCAACCTTGACCTTGTCATGTAGTTCCTTGGCTTCCTTGACCTGCTCAAAGAGGTCCTCTTTGACCAACTTGAATTTTTGATTTTCATCAAGCTCAGGGACGATATAGTGATAGTTGGTATCAAACCACTTGGTCATTTCGCAGGCGGCGGCCTGTATATCCTCGCCGTCATAACCGCGGGCCAGGGCAAATAATAGATCCAGCTGCCCTTGGGCATCCTGAACTTTGTCCTTGACCACAGCAAAACGCTCCGGAATGATATCCAGCATGGTAGTCAGCTCAAGCACGTGGTCATACCAGGCGAAATCACCTACGGTGAGCCACTCGATGCCGGCATCGAGCTGAGTTTGCCAGTGTTCCTTGCGGAGCGCTTTACCGGTAGCCAGCAGATCCTGAGCGCTGCTATCGCCCCGCCAGTAGCTTTCCTGGGCAAATTTGAGTTCGCGCTGTTTACCAATGCGCGGAAAGCCTAAGTTATGAATAATACTCATATAGTTATCGATTCCAATTCAGTTCTAAATATCAATGGACAGCAATTAAATATTAATAGCCTCCTATTATGCCCAAGGTTGGTTAAAATAAAAAATCAAATGTCACATCCATAACATGAGCAATGCTCAACTTAATTTTGGGAACACCTACATGTTGGAAATCAAACATCTGGAAACCCTGACGGCCATACGTAATACTGGCAGTTTGCAGGAGGCAGCGGAGACGCTCCATGTTACGCAGTCCGCCCTCTCCCATCAGCTACGCGACCTTGAGGATCGTCTGGGACTCAAATTGCTCAACCGGCGCACCCGCCCAGCGCGACTGACCACCGCAGCATTGCGCATTCTGGCGCTGGCTGATGAGGTGTTGCCACGCATTCAGGCTACTGAAAAGGAGCTCCAGAGCCTGGCCAAGGGGGTCAGCGGTCGTTTGTATTTGGCCATTGATTGCCATTCATGCTTTCAGTGGCTCATGCCTGCTTTGGATACTTTCAGGAAAAAATGGCCTGATATCACCCTGGATCTCTCCGCTGCTTTTTCTTTTGCGCCTTTGCCAGCTCTGGCTCGGGGCGATTTGGATTTGGTCATCACCTCGGATCCGCAGCCATTGACGGGCATTGAGTATACTGCCCTGTTTCGGTATGAGTTGGTCGCTGTGCTCGGAAGCCAGCACCCCTTGCTGGAGCAGCCCTATTTGCAGCCTGAGTCTTTTAGTGCCTATACCCTGATTACTTATCCGGTCGACCGGGAGCGGTTGGATATTTTTACTCAGTTTCTCGATCAGGAGGGCATTGAGCCCATAGAAATCCGCAAAGCGGAGCTGACCCCCATGATTATCCAACTGATTGCCAGTCATCGTGGTATTACAGCGCTACCCAACTGGGCCGTCGATGAGTATCTGGACGCTGGTTGGGTGCAGACTCGCCCTTTGGGCAAAGACGGTGTATGGCGCACCTTGTATGCTGCCAAGCGTAGCGAGGATATGGGGGCCAAATATGTGCTGGATTTCATCACGCAGGCCCAGCAAACCTGTTTTGAGCATTTACAGGGGATTGTCCCTGCTCCTGCCGATTAAACGGCTGCGGCCTGGCTTTTATGCAAATTCAGGTTGCGCATGATGGATAGTGTCGCCTCAGCCTGGTTGAGGGCATAAAAATGCAGGCCCGGGGCGCCCATCTCGATGAGCTCTGCTGAAAGCTGTGTGGCGACATCAATGCCAAAGGCGCGAATGGACTGACGATCATCACCAAAATCCTGCAAGCGTAGCTGTATCCAGCGTGGCACATCTGCGCCGCACATGGCGGAAAAACGTAGAATTTGCTTGGCATTGGTAATGGGCATGATGCCTGGAATGACCGGAATACCTGCCCCCGCCTGTGTTGTTCGCTCCATGAAGTCAGCATACGCTGCAGCATTAAAGAAATACTGGGTAATGGCGGCATCTGAGCCGGCCTTGACCTTTTGTACGTAATGATGGATATCGGCACTAAAGCTCTCTGCCTCGGGGTGCATCTCCGGATAGGCTGCCACCAGAATCTGGAAATGCTCACCATAATGTTCGCGGATAAAGAGCACCAAATCCCGCGCATAGCGCATGGGTCCATCAAAGCCCCCCATGCCTGAGGGAATATCCCCACGTAAGACAACGAGTCGGCGTACCCCCAGGCTTTTATAATAATCCAGCAGTTCGAGCAAGGTCTCCTGGGTCGTCCCAATGCAGGAAAGGTGGGGAACCACCTCAAAGCCCAGCTTTTGCAAAGACTCCAGCGTTTGCACAGTGCCTTGCTGGGTGGATCCGCCAGCGCCGAAAGTCACGCTGATAAATTCCAGCCCGGAGCCCATGAGCGCTTTGGCTGCGCGTAATAAACGTTCGCGGGCAGCGATGTCTCGTGGTGGGAAAAACTCGGCACTCAGACTAAATGAACTCATAGACCCCTCTGTTAATATTAGTTTCTTTCAACTCCATCTTATACGAGGTCCTGGAAAATAAAAAATGGATATTTTCAATTTTAGAATGAGGTATTTTCATATAGTAAAATAAACCTCAAATTGATATTGATTAGCTAGTATAAACCCTGCTATAATTTTGCGGATTACAAGTTAAGGAGAAACCGCAGTGGATACAGAACCTGGTGAAAGTTGCCGCATGATTTGCGGGCAGTGATTTGTTAGGATTTTCCCAATCTGTATTGATTTGCAAATCCTGACAGGCTGGCTTGTTAGGGTGCCTCTTTTCCCTTTACCTTTCACTGCTAGTGAAACGGCGCAAAATCTCTCTGGGCTGCTATTTCGCATTCTTATCCTGATGTCTGTTTCGGTGCTGGCACCGAGGGTAGCCTTTTGTTTTTCTTTTTTTGCAATCAGTTTATATGCCTTAAAGAATAAAAGGAAACTGATATGGAACTCGATCTCATTGTCCAGGAAGTTCAGGCCGCCGTTGCCAATAATGACTGGCAGGGCGGCATGGAGATTTTACGCTCGTTGCCCGACCCTGATTTGGCAACCGTATTAGGGGAATTGGATGTAGATACCGCCCTGAACTTTTTACGACGATATCCGGCATTAGAGCAATCGAGTATTTTTGGCTACCTGCATCCTGAAACACAGTCCGTACTGGCAGACTTGATGAGCCGTTCCGAGCTCACCCAGCTCTTTACCCTGATGGATCACGATGAGCGGGCAGACTTGTACAACCGCCTCTCCGAGCAGGAACGACTCAGTATCCTGCCAGGGCTGGCTCATGCCGAGCGTGAGGATATTCGCACCTTGGCGAGCTATGAGGAAGGTACTGCCGGGGCCATCATGACTTCGGCCTATATCAGTCTGTCAGGTGATTTGACGGCGACTGAGGCCTTGTTGCGCATCCGCCAGGAAGCGCCCGATGCTGAAACCATTTATCAAATTTATATTGTTGATGAGCAGCGGCACCTGATTGGCACCGTTTCATTACGGGATGTGTTGTTGGCAGCACCCAATACCAGGGTGAGTAGCTTCATGGTCACGGATGTGATTCATTGCCGCGTGGATGACCCCCAAAGCGAGGCAGCCCATTTTATTGCTCACTATGATTTGATTTCTCTGCCCGTCATTGATGCCGATGATCGACTCGTGGGGATCATTACCCACGATGATGCTCTGGATGTGACCCAGGAGGAAAGCACAGACGATCAGATGCGTTTGGGGGCTGTTGACGGCGCCCCTGCTGTTTCGCTCAAAGATGCCAGCATCGGTCTGCTTTATCGCATGCGGGTATTTTGGCTCGTGATTCTGGTTTTTGGTAATGTCTTTTCGGGAGCGGGTATTGCTTATTTTGAGGGCTTGATTGAAAGCATGGTGGCATTGGTGTTTTTCCTGCCGCTGCTGGTGGATAGCGGTGGTAATGCCGGCTCGCAAAGTGCCACGCTGATGGTGCGTGCCCTGGCCACGGGTGAGGCACGCATGCGTGACTGGTTTCAGATGCTGAGCAAGGAAATCACCGTTGCCCTGCTCCTGGGGATTAGCATGGCGGCGGCAGTCTCCTTGGTTGGTTTGATGCGAGGGGGGGTTGTGCTGGCGTTGATCGTCTCCATCACCATGGTATTGATCGTGTTGGTCGGTAGTGTCATAGGCATGTCCCTGCCTTTTGTGCTGACCCGCTTCAAGATGGACCCGGCATCGGCCAGCGCACCCCTGATCACCTCCATTTGTGATGCAGTGGGTGTGCTGATTTACTTTAATGTGGCCAATATATTGCTCGACTTTCCTACCTGAGCAACCACCCCGCTGTGAGCTCAGGCGGTGGGCCGTGGCAATCCAAAATGGGACCTGAGTGTTGTGCCCTCATAATTCGTACGAAACAGGCCCCGTTTTTGTAAAATGGGGATCACCTGCTCGGCAAAATCCTCAAAGCCCCCGGGCAGTGCAGGGGGCATCAGATTAAAGCCATCGGCACCCTCATTATGAAACCAGTGTTCAATTTCATCGGCCACCTCCTCTGGGGTTCCCATCATGAGGCAGTGCCCACCACCCGCAGCCAAACGACCCAGCAGCTGTCGGAGGGTGGGCTTTTCCTGCTCGATAATACGCAAAATCGTCATATAGCGCCCTTTAGGACCGCTAAATGACTCTAGCGGGGGCAGTGCTGGTACTGGCTCATCCAACGGCCAATCACTGCAATCTTGGCTGATGTAGGTACTGAGCTGAAATAACGCCGCTTCTGTGGGCAAATATTCATCTAGCATGCGTCGCTTGGCCTGTACCTCAGCGTGGGTAGAGGCGACATAGGTAACGAGTCCGGGCATGATTACTGGTTTGAACCCGGGTCTGGTGCGCTGCACGCGCTGGTTGATATCACGGTAGTAGGCCTGGGCTGCGGGCAAATCATAGGCAACAGCATAAATGGCCTCGGCATAAAGCGCTGCCAGTCGACGCCCGGGCTCGGATGAGCCCGCCTGGATGAGCACCGGATGACCCTGTGGCGGACGTGGCACTGTCAGTGGCCCATCAACCAAAAAATGCTTGCCCGCATGGTTGATAGGCTGTATTTCCTGCGGGTTGGCGTACTGCCCTTGCCTATCAATGACTAATGCTTCATCAGACCAGGAATCCCATAAGTCACGCATTACCTCAATGAACTCTTGCGCCCGTTCATAACGCTGCTCGTGCGTTGGCATGCGCTCATAGTCATAATTACGAGCCTCTGCATCGTACATGGAGGTCACGATATTGGCGCCCACTCGACCCCTGGAGATATGATCTATGGAGGCCAACATGCGAGCCGCCAAAAAGGGAGTATAAAAGGTACTTGAAATTGTTGTGATGAGGCCAATGGATTCGGTTGCCGCCGCAAGTGCAGACAGGGAAGAGAGTGGTTCAATGAACCAGCGCGGCCCCTGTTCTACGTTAAAGTTGAACTGCCCATCAGCAAAAAACACTGCATCGAGCTTGGCCGCTTCGGCGGCACGGGCCAGCTCGATGTAATAATCAATCTGCCCCAGCCTTTCTACCTGAGAATCCGGGACGCGCCAAGCTGCCTGATGGTGGCCACAGGCTAAAATAAACAAATTGAAATGTAGTTGGCGACTCATTTTTTCACTAACCCCCCGTCAACGATCAAATTTTGTCCCGTGATGGCCCGGGCCCAGGGTGAGGCAAAAAACAGGGCACTGTCGGCCAACTCCGCCGGGGTTGTGACCCGTTGCAAGGGCGTATTAGCAGCGATAAGCTCAAAAACCTCGTCCGGGGTGCTGGCTGAGGCGTCAGTCGTACGCAGCAAGCCCCCCGATATCATGTTGACGGTAATGCCATGTGGGCCTAATTCCTGAGCCAGGGTGCGCGTCAGAGCCAACAAGGCGGCTTTGGCAGCAGTGTAATCATGATAGGGCACAACTGGATGTTGCACCAGATTTGTGCCGATATTGATGATGCGTCCAAAGCCGGACTCGGCCATGAATGGCAGCACTGCTTGGACAGTATTGAGCGCGCTTTGCACGCCGCCCATTTGCTGTTGCATGCGCTGCCAGCTTAATTGATCAGCATGTGGTCGGGCATCACCATCAAATTTGAAAGCAGGCAGTGCGTTATTGACGACTGTGCTGACAGGGCGGTTGAAATGCGCTTGAGCCTTTTCAACCAGCGTCTGCACAGCTTGCTCATCACGCACATCAGCTTTGAGCGCCAAGGCCTGGTTACCGAGCGTTTGCGCAAGTTGCTGTGCAGCCTCTTGGCTTTGATAATAATTGATAATGACCTGAGCTCCTTCGCGGGCAAAGGCACGTGCTAGATGAGCGCCCAGGCCGCGAGCTGCACCAGTGATAAGCACCAGCTGCTCATTAAGGGGAAGAATCGGATAATCAGACATAAAAAAAGCCTCATGAATAGAGGCGAAGGAGATACCAGGCACCTGAAGACCTGATGACATCCCTTCGCCAGTATGAACTGGATCAGGTTCTACGGGTGTGCTCTCAGCCCTGCATTGTTGCCAGGACACCCCGTGTCAAAGTAGGTTTAAAATTAACCGATATACGGCAAAAAATCAAAGAAACAAGTTTAATCAAATGATGGCAAAGGGGCATCAGCATCGATGCCGATGGTCAGCTCTACCCTTCTATTGCTCGCCCGCCCTTGTACTGTATCATTACTGCCAAGTGGACGGGTATCTGCATAGCCTACAGCCCGCAAGCGCTCGCTGTGAATGCCATTGGCCTCCAAATAACGCACCACACTGCCGGCCCGGGCCCCGGATAATTCCCAGTTAGAGGGAAAACGGGCACTGCGTATGGGGACAGAGTCGGTATGCCCTTCAACCGTAATCATGATTTCGTTGTCTTTAAAGACGGGCAGGAGTTTTTTCAAAACTGCCAAACCGGCCAAACTCAAATCGGCCTGTGCCGAGGCAAATAAAATCTCGCTATTGATACGAAAGCTGACTGACTCATCCTCTAAAATGACATCAATATCGTCTCCCAGATCCGAAAAGTCCATATCTTGCCAGGCATGGCGCGGTGCCGCAGCCTGCAGCTTTGTGCCCTGTTCAGGCAATAAGCCCCGACTACCGGGTAGTAAATCATCGCCGCTGCCCTCACCGGTCTGAATAACTCGCAACTCAAAACCGCTGCGACTCTCTGTGCCCTGTTCTCCTGCCCCGGCAAAAGCCAACATGACGAGCATGAGCACCAATAACAAGGTCATCAGGTCAAGATAGGTGGAAAACCAGCTCTCCTCCTCTTCCTGAGGGGATTCCTGAGCCAGAGAGAGGCCGTATGAGCGCTCCTGCGCTGTCGTTTGACGTTGCTTTAATCGACGCCTGGCTTCTTCAAGCTCTTTTTTTAAAGCCTCATTGCTGGCACTCAGATGGCGAAGATGATCCCTATGCATGCATCCCCTTTATGATTGTTGCTCGGAGTAATCGCCGAAATCATCGTCACTATATAGTTCGTCCCGATATTGGGCCATAAATGAATTCAAGGTCTCCCGCATTACGGCAGGGCCACGTTTTTGGCTCATCATGGAAATGCCTTGCAACACCATATTCATTAGCACAACGCGCTGCTCGGTACGGCGTTCAAGCTTGACTGCTACGGGTTTGAAGACCAAATTGGACAGCAATACCCCATAGAAGGTCGTCATCAAGGCCAAAGCCATCTGCTGCCCAATAGCAGTGATATCCCCATCACCGAGTAAAAACATCAGATTGACTAAACCAATCAAGGTGCCGATCATGCCAAAAGCAGGTGCATAACTCGCCATCACCCGAAAGAGTTGTGCCTCTGCGTGTTCACGCGCCCGCATACGTGAAATGCGCCATTGCAGCAACTCGATAATTTCCTCCTCGGGGGTCATATCAATAACCAACTGCACCCCAGTTTTTAGAAAGGGGTTGCGTACCTCCTGCAAAGCATCCTCCACGGCTCGTATATTGCCTGAGATCCATAGCCTGGAGATGTTGATCAGTTCATCTATATCATCCTGGGTATAGAGCCTTTCGTTGCGCAATACCGTACCAATCAACCCGAAAATACGGACGACCTCACTGAGGGGGTAGCTGATGAAAGTGGCCGCCATGGTGCCCACCAGAACCACGAGCAAACTGGGAATATCCAGAAACAGGCCAGGATCGACAGCGGTAAAAAATATCACCACTGCCAGCAGGATAACACTGGCGACAATGCCAATAAGCGTAGATGGATTCATAGGGACTGCGTAGAATTATGGTGGCTCATTACGATACTAATGAACGGCAATACACAGCAAAAGTTTAATCCGACTCCTGCCAAAGGGTGAGTTCTGCACGCAGATATACCGGTGGATAGCTGCCCTGCCAGGAAAGCACCCGAATACCCAGCCACAGGGGTAAAAAAGACCACTGTCCCGTGAGCTCATTGAGAAACAAGCGTCCATCTGCAGGGACCGCCCGACAATGTGTACGCTGATGATTACATAATTGCATTTGCAGTTGCGTCTTGCGGCCTTGGCTGACTTGCAGCAAGAGCTGGCGAATTGGCAGAGTATTACGGGTAGATGAGCCGTGCTTGTCGTTTGTGGCAGGCAGCGAGACCCAAAGGCGTTCATCAAGTCGCTGCAGGGCGATTTTCTCGATAATAACCTGATGGTTTGCCGCCCGTGCAGGCATGGTCATGTTGCCCAGCAAGCATAGCAATGACAGGACGGCCAACAGGCCTTGAGTTAAAGTGCGACTCATGGGATAAATATGTCGTATGTTTATGCTGTTATGGATAATACTTAAAGAAAAACTTTAAATATTTCTGCTATGATTGATAGCATCTGATTTTTTTGCCCTGCCTGATCGGTCATGATTAAAACAACGCATTTTTTTCGTCTTTCGGCTCTGTTTTTGACCTCGGTTTTGAGCCTGGGCTGTGCGGCCCAAAACACGGCCGCCCAGACCGGGCATGTGGAGTTTCATAGCCCCTATTTGGCTTATGCCAAAAACTTGCTGCCGATAGAGCCCGCAGCCTTTGGCATGACGGCCAATGTATTGGAGCAAATCCGCCTGCCCGCCAACAATCTACACTCTCAGGTCGCCTATGTCTATGATTTGGATACTGGGCAAACACTTTATGAGAAAAACAGCGAGTTGGTGCGCCCTATCGCCTCTATCACCAAGCTAATGATGGCAATGGTCGTGCTCGATGCCGATCTGGATTTGGATGAGCAGCTGGAAATCACACAGGATGATATCGATCGGATCAAACATACCCGCTCCCGTTTGCGTGTGGGGAGTCAACTATCACGCAGGGAGTTGCTGCACCTGGCCCTCATGTCCTCGGAAAACCGGGCGGCCAGTGCTTTAGGCAGAAATTATCCGGGCGGGTTGCCCGCCTTTGTGCGCGCCATGAATGACAAGGCACTGAGTCTGGGCATGCGTCATAGCCTGTTTGTAGAGCCGACGGGCTTATCCAGTGAAAATCTGTCGAGCGCACCGGATCTGGCTAAAATGCTCGCAGCAGCAGCCAGTTACCCGCTGATTCAGGAGCTTTCCACCAGTCAAAAGCAAGTTGTCCACCCCAACCAGGGACAGACCCTGCAGTATGTTAATACCAACCGGCTGGTTGCCAATCAACAGTGGTCGATACAGGTGTCCAAAACTGGCTTTATCAATGAGGCAGGCCGCTGTTTAGTGCTGCATACCTCATTGCATGGACGTAACTTGGCAATTGTTTTACTCAATGCCCAGGGCCGCTATTCTGGCATGGGCGATGCGGGGCGCATTCGACAGGCTCTGGAAAAGCAGCCGACACTGCTTGCAGCCGCACCTTAGAGCATCGGGCGTACTATAATACGGCATTATGTGTATTGCCTATATTCACTTTAATCCTCGGCATCGCTGGCCGCTAATCATTGCTGCCAACCGGGATGAGTTCCACGCTCGCGCCAGTGCACCAGCACACTATTGGGCACAAAGTCCGGATTTACTTGCTGGCCAGGACCTCCAGGCGCAGGGCACCTGGCTGGGCCTGAATCAGCGTGCACGTCGATTTGCCTTATTAACCAATTATCGTGATATGAGGGAGACGGTCCCGGATGACGCCATCAGCCGGGGGTTGTTGGCACGAGATTTTTTGCAGTCCGAGAGCAGTGCTGCCTCGTATTTGCAGCAAATCACTGCCCACAGCTCGCGCTACGCTGGTTTTAATCTGCTGCTAGGCGAGCAGCTCGGACAGAATTCGGCAGCACTCTGGTATTACAGCAACCGCAGTCAGCAACCGGCCCAGGCACTGCCTGCAGGCAGCTACGCCCTTTCCAATCACTTGCTCAGTACCTCCTGGCCCAAGGTCCAAGCGCTCAAAACGCAGATGGATCAGCTCATTGAGCGCACAGCAGACATGAATCCTGAGCCTTTTTTACATATTTTGCAGGACAGGCAGCCCGCTGCCGATCATGAGCTGCCGAACACCGGCCTGGAAAAAGAACGAGAGCGTTTACTTAGCAGTATTTTTATACAAAGTCCGGATTATGGCACTCGCTGTTCTACCGTAATTATGCTCGCAGGCAATGGCCGCGGGTTATTTACCGAGCAGAGTTATGACCCACAGGGTCAGTGGACCGATTGCCTGGACTGGCCGCTTAATTTCAATTTTTAGGTTTTCGCCCGGGAAACAACATTCACTTGTTGTAGAATGTACCCAAGTGCAATTACATAAAGGCAGGGATTATGCGAACACAACATCCAATTATCCGGTTGCTGAGCCGGGCTACATTGATCACCCTGATGAGCGCTGCCTCCTGGGTAGCAGCCCAGAGTTTACCTGCATTGCAATACTATAATGGCATTCCTTATATTAGCGGGGGGATCGGCAGTGATGAGGCCCGCATATTCAAAGAGCAACGCAAAAAATATCCATTGAGCCTGAATTTTGGTCAGCAAATTGGTGAGCGCACAGCCTTTGCTGCTGACGTGCAGGTGGTAATCCGCAATGAGGATGACGCCACTATTTTGAATATCAACAGCGATGGGCCCTACTGCCTGGTTGATATCGAGCCAGGCCGCTATACCTTGCATGCCACCTACCTGGGTGATACGCAGTCGCGTGAGTTTGAAATCAAGACTGGCAGCCCGCAGAGCATTGACATCGTTTGGCCCCAGGATGTGCTGGCGCCCACAAACTAACATCTCAGAGGGCGGCTCATGGCGCAGTATGCGATCATTGGTTTGGGGCGTTTTGGAGGCTCAGCAGCAGTAGAGCTCATGAAAATGGGCCACGCTGTACTGGGGGTAGACACCGAGGTCAAGGTCGTTGATCACTTTGCGGATCAGCTGTCGCGTGCCGTCATTGCAGATGCCACTGACAAGGATGCCCTGCTCGAACTGGGATTGGGCAACTTTAACAACGTCTTGGTCGCGATTGGGGAAAACATAGAGGCCAGCCTGGTCTGTGTAGTTCACCTAAAAAGTCTTGGAGTCAGTAATATCTGGGTCAAGGCGCGTACACACACCCAACATCTGATACTCAATAAAATCGGCGTGCAACGTATCATCCATCCCGAGGAGGAGATGGGAATCCGTACTGCCCAGCTGTTGAGTTATCCGATGGTCAACGACTATATTTCTCTGGGTAGCGGGGATTTTATTGTTGAGGTCACAGCCAGTGCGCAGTATGACAATACCCGCTTAGGGGATTTGCTAGCGCAGGAAAAAGACCGGGTGCAGATCCTGTTGATCAAAAGAAAAAACGTTGTTAACCATCACCCTGATGATGATTTTATAATCAATGCCGGTGATGTTGTGGTGTTTTTTGGTAGCCTGCAGGATTTGCGCAGCCTGGCACCCAAATTGCGCTAGCCCACGGTGACACAACCTCATGCTAAAACGACTCGTGCGTCTGTCCTGGCGCTCCGACCCCCATCGGGTCAATGTGTCTGCAAGCCCGCCCAAGGTGCTGGCGTTGGGCTTTATCGCCCTGATCCTCATCGGGATGATGCTTTTAAAACTGCCCTGGTCCACGACCAAATCCATTGGCTGGTTTGAGGCGTTTTTTACCGCTGTGTCTGCGGTCACGGTCACGGGGCTGACCCTATTTGATCTGGCCTCCGGACTGACTCTGTTTGGCAAGGCCGTAGTATTGGTGTTAGTGCAAATAGGCGGTCTGGGTTTTGTCAGTTTTACCATCCTTGCCGCCACCACGCTGGGGCGTCATATAACTCTGGGGCAGCAGGCACTCGCCATGGAGGCCTTCCACCAGACCAATGTGACCAAGCTGCATCAGACTGCCCATATGGTCGTACGTTATACCCTGTCCATACAGCTGCTCGCCATGGCCTTGCTGGCCCTTTGGTGGGCAGGGACCGGTTCTGGTGTCGGATCAGCCGTATTGCGAGCGGTATTTCACGTTTCCATGTCCTTTAATAATGCCGGCTTCATTTTATTTGATGCCCCTGCGGACATGTTTTATCGGGATGTGCCCACTGTATTTATCACCACCGCAGCCATCATACTGGGGGGTATTGGTTTTCCAGTCCTGCAAGATTTGTTTCATACCAGACGTTGGTCACGCTTTAGTGTTTATAGCCGTGCGGTCATCATTGCCACCATTATTTTAAACCTCTTTGGACTGTTGGTGATTTGGGCCATTGAGCGTAATAACCCGTTGACCATCCAGCATTTGAGCTGGTGGGAGCAAGGACTGACTGCTTGGGTACAGACTGTGGCCAGTCGTACGACGGGTTATGAGCCCATGAGTGTGCAATCCATGCATAACTCCAGTGTCATGCTGATCATGGTTTATATGTTCATTGGCGGAGGCTCCTTTAGTACCGCCAGTGGTATTAAAATCAATACCATTATTGTGCTTTTCCTCGCTGTGCGGGCTTATTTACAGCAACAAAATGATGTGGTGCTAATGAGCCGCACCATCTCAGCTAGTACCGTACAAAAGGCATTGGCCCTGGTTTTTGTCACGGTGAGCTGGATAATTTTTGGGGTGTTTTTTATTGCCCTGTTTGATGAGTTGCCGTTTCGAAGCATACTTTTTGAGGTGGTGTCTGCCATTACCACCACGGGCATGAATAATGATATGACAAGCCTGCTCTCGCGGCCCAGCCAGATACTAATCCTGCTTTACATGTATATTGGCCGACTTGGGCCCCTGACGCTCGTATATGTATTGGCAACCCGCCGGGCGCAACGTATTCAGTATGCTGAAACTCATTTTCAGGTGGGTTAATATGGGCTGTATTTTATTCAACATATTAGAAAAATCATGACTGCAATCATATTTGATACAGAAACCACAGGTACCCAGCAACCCCAGGTCATCGAGGCCGCCTGGTTGCGGGTAGACCACCCGGGCAGCCTAAACATCACCGAGGAGTACGAGGCCCGTTTTCAACCCAGCGAGCCAATCAGCCTGGGTGCCCTGGCCACTCACCACATACTTGATGAGGAGCTCGAGGGTTGCCCTCCAGCCTCAAGCTTCAAGCTCCCCGCTGATGTGACCTACCTCATTGGACATAATATAGATTATGACTGGGAGGTAATCGGTCAGCCTAATGTTAAACGTATCTGCACTTTGGCTTTGGCCCGGCGCTTTTATCCTGATTTGGATAGCCATAGCCAATCTGCCCTGATGTATTATTTTGCCCGTAGCCAGGCTCGGGAGCGTCTACAAAATGCCCATTCTGCCCTTGCCGATGTGAAAAATTGCCTGTTCATCCTGCAGGCCATGCAAAATGAGATAGGCCACCCGGATAGCTGGGAGGGGTTATGGCAAATTTCAGAGCAGGCACGTATCCCGATAATCATGCCCTTTGGCAAGCATCGTGGCGAGCTCATCGCCGATCTGCCTGTCGATTATCAAGATTGGATCTTGCGCCAGGATGGACTTGACCCCTATGTCAAGGCCGCCGTAATCAAAAGCCGTAAAGGCAGTTAAAAATATAAACCAAAAAGGTGGATTAACACCCCAACAAGCCCCCCTACCAAGGTGCCGTTGATGCGGATAAACTGCAAATCCTTGCCGATGCTGTTTTCCAGGGTGTCCACCCACTCCCTGTCACTCCAGGCCATGACCCGCGCCTCAATAAAACGTGCCGTAGGTGCCCTAAACCTATCGATAAAACGGGGAGCCAGCTCGTAGACCTTTTCATCGACAAACTCCTGCAGGGCGGCATCCTCGGCCAACTGCTGACCCAAAGCTTGCAAGGCCAGCTGCAGCTGACCGTGGGTACGTGAATACTCACCCATGCCCAAATCTGCCTCTACCCAGTCAAACAGCTCGGCCCAGATAGTATTCCAATACTGCTGCAGCACCGGATTGGTGAGCAGGCGCCGTTGTATGAGTAATAGTTCACGCTTATAGCGCGCATCATTTTGCAGGCGCACGATCCAGCGCTGTAAAAGTGCGCTATAGCGTAATCTGAGCGGGTGCTCAGGGTTTTCCGAAATGGAGTCTATCTCCTGCGCCAGCATATTTACCAAACGAGCAGTCCCCCACTCACCGGCATAATTGCTCAAACGCTTTAAATACAAGGATTGCTCCAGCTCACGACTGAGCATGGTAGCCATTTGTTTTTGTACTGCAGGATTCTGAATCCAGCGCGCCAGCTGTCGCAATACCAGGTCAAGCACCTCCTGATGGCGCCCATCCTGAGTTAGCAGCAAAAAGAATTGTGCCACCATCTCAGTGGTATCCATGGTGCGCATGCGACGCACCACCCGTTGTTTGACAAAGCGGCTCACCCGCTCATCACGCAAGGCGTCCAACCACTGCAACAGGCCTGAAGTCATAGCCAAGGAGACCCGCTTTGCATTGGCAGGCGCTACCAGCCATTGCCCAAGCCGTAAGCCTACCCGCGCCTCCTGCACCCGGGTCATGACCTGCTCAGGAGTCAGAAAATAATCAGCAATAAAACGACCCA
>DATGTB010000166.1:0-3061 GCA_035302065.1 Paenalcaligenes sp.
CGCCGATCCAGCAGATCATGCTCAGAGAGTTTGGTCAGGTCCTCGTTATTGATATAGATTTCGCCTTCAGTAGGTTCTACCAGACGGTTCAGGCAGCGAATCAGGGTAGATTTCCCTGAGCCTGACAGGCCCATGATGACCAGTAGCTCGCCATCATAAACATCAAAATTAATATTGGACAGGGCCAGGGTTTGCCCGGTTTTTTCAAAGATCTCGGGCCGTTTCATGCCCTTGTCACGCAATGCCAGCGCTTGTCTTGGCTGGTTGCCAAACACCTTGCTCAGGTTACGTACCTTTATTTTTATCCTTCGGTCAGAAGTCATGAATTTTACTATTTCAAAAAGTGAACAGGATGCACCGCCAGTCGGCGGGCATCCTTTTGTGCTCCGAACAGTGGAACAGGAACAAACAACCGTGCGGGTTTACTCACCCAGCCATTGTTTGACGCGATCCTCGTTATCCTCAATCCACTGCTTGGCATTTTCATAAGGGTCACTACCTGGCTCTTCGTTCAAGAGCATGACCGCCTCCATATCGGCAGGGGTCCACTCAAAACGCTCCAGGATGGCATAGGCCTCGGGCATATCATCTGCGAGTCCTGTGCGAGCGATGGTATGAATCTGCTCGGCACCGCCGTAAACACCCTTGGGGTCATCCAGATATTTGAGATCCCAGCGAGCAAATTTCCAGTGCGGTGTCCAAGCAGTCACAATGATAGGCTCGTCATTCATGACGGCATTGGCCAAAGCGGCGGTCATGGTGGCATCACTGCCATCACGCAAACGCAGGCTCAGTCCATACTCATCAACCACATCCTCGGTCAAGCCCTGCAGGCCAGCACCGGGGTCAATACCAATGATTTCGTTATTGAATTGATCAGCGACGTCATTGAGTTCGGTGATCGAGTCCACTTCGACATAGGCAGGTACTGCCAGTCCCAATTTGGTGCCATCCAGGTTGACGCCAACATCTACGATGTCATCCTGCAAGCGCTCGTAATACTCTTGGTGCGTGGTGGGCAACCAGGCTGCGGTGGTGGCATCGGCATCCCCTGAAGCGACGGCCTGCCACATGGCGGCGGCAGAGAGTGCACTGGTCTTGACGTCAAAGCCGGCCTTTTCCAGCAAGGCGCGCAAGACATTGGTAGAAGCGACTTCGGAAGACCACTCAACATAGGCTAAATGCACTGTTCCCTTGCTGTCGTTGTCAGCGAGCGCCTGCCCGCCAACAATTAGGCTAAGACCGGTGACGGCAGTAGCAGCCAAATGCCTGAAGCTACGCCAGAAAGGTTTTGTGTGCTGCATAATTTGTCCTGTAATGATTAGTTGTGAAACAATTTCCAGTTTCACCATAACACGGACATTAGGATAAAAAAAGGCAATACCCCCCCTGCTAAACTGGGGTTGGTTACAAATACACCCTTTAAGAACATGGGGTTATTGCGCCCATTTAAATATTGTTACTTTTATTTACGATGGGTTT
Organism: Paenalcaligenes sp.; assembly: GCA_035302065.1. Lineage (GTDB taxonomy): Bacteria > Pseudomonadota > Gammaproteobacteria > Burkholderiales > Burkholderiaceae_B > Paenalcaligenes. The sequence continues at coordinate 1,483 of DATGTB010000166.1, forward strand.
GCCAAGGCGTGAGATTCCCACTCGAGGAGCCATTTTTTGATATCCAGCCCCCCGGTATAGCCGCCCAGCTGACCGGATTTGGCAATGACCCGATGGCACGGGATGAGGATAGGCAGCGGGTTTTTCCCACAGGCAGAGGCAATCGCCCGCACCGCATCGGGGCGGCCACAACGCAGAGCCAGCTCACTATAACTGATGGTGTAGCCCGTTTCTATAGTGCATAACGCACGCCATACCGTTTTTTGCAAGCGCGTCCCTGCCAGGATGCCAGTGATGACAGGCAGGGCAGGTACGCTGCCCGGATCAGTAAAATACTGCTGTAGCCACTGGGTTACCGGATAAAACAGCTGCTGTTGTTCGGCGGTGCTTGCCGGCAGACTGCCAGCATATAGCCGAGCCTCCTGTGCGCTGACTCTTGACGTAAAATAGGCGGCGATGACGGCATGCGCATTGCTGATCAGTCGTATATCATCTAACGGGCTGTGATAGTCCAGGTGATATAAAATGGGCTGGGCACTGTTCATATTGATTACTGCGTTGCTGGTGACAGGGTCTGAGTTAAATAGTACCACCGTTGGCGACGACAAAATAGGCTGAGGATATTATGCTGGAAACTGCCTTTGTGGCGGCGCGGGACCGCGCCCGCCTGACCGAGATAGCGGCCATATTATTTCGCTTTGGTGTGGATGGCCTGGTCAAACAGTTGGGGCTGCACAAGTTGATTCCCCATGGTGAAAAACGCATTGAGCAGGACAAAGAGCAGTATTCCTTGCCTGAGCGTTTGCGCCTGGCGCTTGAGGCGCTGGGCCCCACTTATATCAAGCTGGGACAGATTCTGGCGACCCGCCACGATCTCTTGTCTCCGCAGTGGACCACTGAGCTGTCAAAACTGCATAATCACGTGACCCCTTTGGACTGGGAGGTGATTCACGAGCAGTTGTGCGAGGATTTGGGCGCCCAGCCAGAGCAGGTGTTCGCCCATTTTGATCGGCAACCGCTGGCATCAGCGTCTATTGCGCAGGTCTATAAAGCCACGCTCAAAGGGGGCCAACCCGTGATCGTCAAGGTGCAAAGACCACAGCTGCAGCAGACCATCGATGCGGATCTGCGTCTATTGAGTCATCTGGCACAGCTGTTGCAGGACAACAGCGCACAGTGGGCTCGTTTCAAGCCGGTAGAGATTGTCGAGTATTTATCCCGCTCCATGCGCCTGGAGCTAGACTTTAATAATGAGGGTCGCAACTGTGAGCGCATTGCGGCCCAGTTTGCTGATGACCCGCATATTGTCATCCCCGGTATTTATTGGCAATGGAGTAGTGAGCGGTTATTGGTGCAGGATTTCATACAGGGCTGGGAGCCGGAAAGCAGCGGCTATTTACGAGCCCAGGGGCTGGATCCGGATTTGGTGGCCCGCCGGGGCGCACAGGCAATGTTAAAAATGATATTGGATGAGGGCGAGTATCATGCCGATCCGCATCCGGGCAATTTGCTGGCCATGAGTGGCAATCGGATCGGGTTCATTGACTTTGGTCTGGTTGGGCGCTTGTCGACCAAGAGAAAAAATCAGCTGCTGGTTTTG
>DATGTB010000167.1:0-5191 GCA_035302065.1 Paenalcaligenes sp.
TTCTGATAGCCGATCAAGTTGAGCAAAAATTGCCTCTGCATGCTGGGCTAGGGCATATGCGTGCTCATGGGACTGTGCCAGGGCCCATATTTGTGCGATGGCCTTGACGATAGGGACCAGGCTGGTATGCGAGGTGAGGATAATATTTTTACGTAAACCATACTCAAATAAACTGGGCTGATGAGATAAAGCCGCCAGATAGGCCGGCTCTAATGGCACAAACATCAAAACAAAATCGGGGCTATTGAGCTGCGGCAAAGTGTGATAGCTTTTGCTCGCCAAGTCATCAATATGGCGCTCAAAGGCCTTGGCCAAGGCATTGAGGGCCTGCTCACGTTCTTGCGCACTATCCGCCGCCATGGCGCGATCATAATCCACCAGGGAGGTTTTGCTATCGATGACCAAATGCTGCTCATTGGGTAAATAAACGACAAAGTCGGGAATCAGCGTTTGTCCCCGGGCACTCCGATAGCGGGGCTGAGCAACATAGTGTTGCTCGGCAATCAATCCCATCTGCTCAAGCGTCTGGGCGAGCAGACGTTCACCCCAGGTCCCCATGCGTTTTTTATCACCCTTGAGCGCCTGACTCAAATGCTTGGCTTCTGCACTCATCTGCAGCCCCACCTCCATGACCTTGCGCAGCTCCGCACCCAGCTGAGCTTGATCACGCACCGTTTCACTATGGACTTGATTGAGGCGTTGCTGAAAGGCGTCAATTTGGGTTTTCAATGGCTTGAGTAACTGCTCGATGCTTTGCTCGCCCGTTTGTTTGAAATGCTGTGTGGTTTGGCTCAGCACCGCTTGGGCCAATTGACCAAACTGCAAGCTCATCTCCTTGCGGTTACGCTCGAGCTGATCTTGCAGGCCTTGGGCAGACTGCAACTGTGCCTGATGCACCGCCTGGGCGCGAATCAACTCGCGCTCCTGCTCGACCAACTGATCTTTGAGATGATCATTGTCCCTGTTCCGCTCCGCCAGCTCCTCGCCCAACTCATGGGCCTGTCGTCTGGCCTGCACCGTCAGGCGGTACTGCCCTAGCCACAGGAGCAACCCGACACCAAGCCCACCGGCTGCACCAATCCCTACCCACAGCGCCCACTGAGTCAACATGTTTATGGGTCTCCTTTCATGAAGACTTGACCCCAAAACAGTGTTCCAACGTGGGGAAACTGCCCGCACGCACCTGCTCGGCATACTGCTGCACGGCCTGCTCTATAACTGCCCCGACATCAGCAAACTGCTGGGCAAACCGCGGAATGCGTGGCCCACTCAAGCCCAGAATATCCTCGGTGACCAAAATCTGACCATCACAGGCCGGCGATGCACCAATGCCAATAGTGGGAATACGCAAATTTCTGGTAATGCGCCGGCCCAGTGGCTCGGCAACGCCTTCGAGCACTACGGCAAATGCGCCCGCCTCCTGATGAGCCAAGGCATCACGCTCAACCAGAGCGGCTGCCTCATCTGTCATGCCCTGAGCCTTGAACCCCCCCATGGTATTGACATATTGCGGCATCAAGCCGACATGAGCCAATACAGGAATTCCTCGCTGCACCAAAAACCGGGTCGTCTCGGCCAGGGCCGCCCCGCCCTCAATTTTGACTGCAGCTGCGCCACTATGGGCCAACATGAAGGCAGCCTGTTCAAAGGCTTGCTCCACTGAAGACTCAAAGCTGCCAAACGGCATATCGATCACGACACAAGCCTGCTCGGTTGACTGTACGACGGCAGCCCCGTGCGCAGTCATCTGCTCGACCGTAATGCTCAGGGTGTCACGCATGGCATAACCCACCATCGCCGTCGAGTCGCCAACCAGAATCATATCCAATGACTTATCCAAAATACGGGCAAAGGGCGCACTATAAGCCGTCAATGCCACTATTTTTTGCTTGTTTTTGTAGGCCATTAATTCTGGCACGGTTCGTCTGTGATGACTTGAATGAACACTCATAACTTTATCTCTGTTAAAAAACACCAAAACACAACAGGGCATCCCCATGACAGAGATGCCCTGTTGATTTTACCCAAAGCAGTACGACAGTTTACAGCAGATTACGGATTACATACTGCATAATCCCTCCGTGGCGGAAATAATCCGCCTCGGTCGGTGTATCGATACGGACAATGGCATCGAAGCTGATGTCCCCTGCGGTAACTCGTACCGTAGCAGGCACCTCCCCCTCATTAAAGCGGGTAATGCCCTCGATGGTAAAGACCTCATCACCCTGCAATCCCAGGCTGTCTGCATCCTCACCCTCGGGGAACTGCAAGGGCAGGACGCCCATACCGATAAGGTTGGATCGGTGAATACGCTCATAAGAGCTGGCAATCACGGCTCGCACGCCCAGCAGCAACGTCCCCTTGGCCGCCCAGTCCCGCGAGGAACCAGAGCCATATTCGGCACCAGCCAGAACCACCAGGGGGATATCCTCCCGGATGTAATTACGTGAGGCATCATAAATCGAGGTAATAGGGCCATCAGGCTGCGTAAAATCACGTGTATAACCACCCTCGGTGCCTGGAGCCAGCTGATTGCGCAACCGCACGTTGGCAAAAGTACCACGGATCATGACCTCATGATTCCCCCGCCGTGAGCCATAGGAGTTGAAGTCCGGCTGCTTGACCCCGTGCGCGGTCAGGTATCCGGCTGCCGGTGTATTTGGCACAATAGCGCCTGCCGGACTGATGTGGTCAGTAGTCACTGAATCACCCAACTTGGCCAACACACGGGCCCCCTGTATATCGGTCAAGGGCTCGGGTGTACGCGTCATACCCTCGAAATAAGGGGGGTTACGTACATAGGTGGAATCCTCCTCCCACTGGAACTCGAGACTTTCCGGGGTGGGGAGGTCTTTCCAGCGCTGGTCGCCCTCAAAGACGTTGGCATAACCTTCCTCATACATCTTGGCACTGATGGTTTGTGCAATTACCTCCTCAATTTCCTCTGTGCTAGGCCAGATGTCCTTGAGATACACCGGTTGCCCCTCCTTGTCGGTACCCAAAGGATCCGAGAGCAGATTGATATCCATGGTACCGGCCAAAGCATAAGCGACGACCAAGGGCGGGGACATCAAATAGTTCATCTTGACCTCTGGGTGGATACGCCCCTCAAAGTTGCGATTCCCGGAAAGCACCGATACAGCAGTCAAATCATGATCATTGACTGCCTTGCTGACCTCGGGGACCAGCGGTCCGGAGTTACCAATACAGGTAGTACAACCATAACCCACCAGATTAAAGCCCAGCTGATCCAGATATTGGGTCAATCCGGCCTTGTCATAGTAATCAGTCACGACACGGGAGCCAGGCGCCAGACTGGTCTTGACCCAAGGCTTGCTCTGCAAGCCCTTTTCCACGGCCTTTTTAGCCAATAATGCAGCTGCCAGCATCACACTCGGATTTGAGGTGTTGGTGCAGGAAGTGATGGCTGCAATAGCTACCAATCCATGATCCAGTCGATACTCTGTGCCATCCTCACCTTTGAGCTCAACCTCAGCCGAGTGAATCTTGGGCAGGCTACCGGACGGCGCATCAGAAGCAGGGAAGCTTTCCTCCAGCACCTGATCACGCTCAATAGCGCTCTCAGACCTTTGCATGCGGGCCAATTCCTTGCGAAATGCCGAGCGGGCAGAACTCAAAGCTACCCGATCCTGGGGACGCTTGGGCCCAGCGATAGAGGGCACTACAGAGGATAAATCCAGCTCGAGATGCTCTGAATAACGAGGCTCATGGTTGGGGTCATGCCATAACCCCTGTGCCTTGGCATAGGCCTCGACCAATGCGAGCTGCTTCTCGCTACGCCCCGTCAGACGCATATAGCGCAAGGTTTCCTCATCAATGGGAAACATCGATACCGTTGAACCATACTCAGGACTCATATTGCCGATAGTGGCCCGATTGGCCAAAGGAATCTCGCTGACGCCGGGTCCATAAAACTCGACAAACTTGCCAACAACCCCGTGTTTACGCATCTTTTCGGTAATGGTCAATACCAAGTCCGTGGCGGTGACCCCCTCGGGGAGTTTGCCCGTGAGCTTAAAGCCCACCACACGAGGTACCAGCATGGAAACGGGCTGACCCAGCATGGCCGCCTCAGCCTCAATACCCCCTACACCCCAAGCCAATACGCCCAGGCCATTGACCATGGGAGTGTGCGAATCAGTCCCTACACAGGTATCGGGGTAAGCCTGTACGATGCCATCTTCCTCTTTGGTAAAGACAACACGCGACAAATGCTCCAGATTAACCTGGTGCACAATTCCGGTACCCGGAGGCACTACCTTGAAATTATCAAAGGCATCCTGCCCCCAGCGTAAAAATTGATAGCGCTCGATATTACGCTGATATTCGATCTCGACATTACGCATAAAAGATTCATTATGCGCAAAATCCTCAACAATGACAGAGTGGTCAATGACCAGCTCAGAAGGGACCAGGGGATTGATACGCTTTGGGTCACCACCCAAAGCCGACATGGCCTCACGCATGGCGGCCAAATCCACTACGGCAGGCACACCAGTAAAATCCTGTAGCAGGACCCGGGCCGGACTAAAAGCAATCTCATGGCTATCCCCGCTACGGGGTTCCCAACTAGCCAAAAAGCGGATATCGTCTGCGGTGACGGCAACCCCATCCTCTGTGCGTAACAGGTTTTCCAACAAAACCTTGAGCCCATAAGGCAAGGAATGCACATCATGCTTGCCATCATGCAAGGCATCCAGCCGGAATATCTCATAACGGTGCTCACCGACGACAAGCTCGCTACGGGCATTAAAACTATTTGGATGTGTCATACGGTATCCTCCATAAACATTAACCTCTATGATACACCTGAACAGCGCAGCTGCTAAGATGTACGCCATGGTTGTTTTGCCAGGGCCTGCATCAAAAAATCAATAAAGGCATTGACCCGTGCAGGCCGACGTCTACCCGGTGGGGTTACGATGTGCAATGCAGTGTCCTCCAGCACCCAGTCTGTCATGACCGGTTGCAAGCTGCCGGTACGCAAATCATCAGCTACCAGAAATTCAGGCATGAGTGAAAGCCCCAAACCGGCGCGCAGAGCCGGCAACATCCCGGTAGCATTGTTGACACGCATCACGGGGGTGGGCAGCGCCTGGGAAAACTGCCCCTTGGTGGAATGGGTAAAATGCCACTGGGTGCCATGCCGGTGATACACATAAAGCAAAAT
>DATGTB010000168.1:0-3983 GCA_035302065.1 Paenalcaligenes sp.
AGAGTTTGCGTTATGGCCAGCCGCCAAGGCAATCTGGAGCGAGGGCGCCGCCGGCGGGGCGATCTCCAGCTTTGATGTGCAGTACTCTGATATGCGCATCGGGCCCGAGGGCCTGGGGGGCGGGGGCATGAAGCCCATCCCGTTTGAGCAGCTCGCCCGCAAGGCCCATGAGATGGGGCTGATCACTGGGGAGGCAGTGCATACATTTAGTCGCTGGGAGTGGGCACGTGCCGAGTTTGACATCCCCGGATTCGGAGTGCGCGATCTGGCTATCGATGCGCTGGCAGTCCGTTACGGCGAGGGTGCTTCCGAGGACCTGAAAAAAGCGCATGAAAGCGGCCGGCTACGATTTTATCAAGCGCAATCGCGCAACTTACCCTCCAGTGCAGCGTAGCAGTGCCGGACCCACCACCTATACGCCTGCCGCTTATATTGTGGAGCTCAACGTCAACACCTTTACCGGTCAGGTAGAGGTCATGAACCATCACTCACTGGTGGATCCGGGCACCATGATCGTGCCCGAGTTGGTTTCGGGGCAATTGCAAGGCGGGGCGGCCATGGGTATTGGACACGCCCTGATGGAGGAGCTGCCTTTGTACGAAGATGGCCCGGGCAATGGCACCTGGAATTTCAACCGCTACACCCTGCCAAGAGCAAAGGACGTCGCCGTATGGACCCAAACTGCTGAATACCTGCCACCTTTATCTGAGACTTCCCCTCCAAAGGGTTTGGCAGAGTTGGGCATGATCCCGATAGTGGCTGCGGTGAGCAATGCTGTCACGCATGCCATTGGCAAACGTTTTTATCACTACCCCATTACCCCTGAAAAAATCAAGGAAGCGTTGTCATGAATATTGAAAAACAACCCCTTACGCTCACGGTCAATGGCAAAACCATCGGTCCGGTGGATGTACCGCTGAATATGCCAATGGTCGACTTCCTGCATGAGCATCTCAATTTGACAGGCACACGTTTTGGCTGTGGGCAAGGCGTCTGTCATGCCTGCACTGTTGTGGAAGTAGGCTCTGATGGGTCGATGACGGAAAGTCGCACCTGTGTGTTCACTGCCCACTATTTCAATAATAAATCCATCATCACGGTAGAAGGGCAGGCCACATACGATGACGAGGGCAAACTGCAATCCCTCTCGCCGATACAGCAGGCCTTTATCGATCACTTTGCCTTTCAGTGCGGTTACTGTGCGCCCGGCTTTGTGACCGGCGCAACCGTATTCATAGATGGGCTCAAACGCCAGCCCGTACGGCGCGAGCATTTGGAAAGTGCCATAGAGGACGCCCTGAACGAGCATATCTGCCGTTGCACGGGTTATGTGCGCTATTATGAGGCAGTCAAGCAGGTGGCTCTGGCAACGCCTGGCTGTGTAATTGATGATTGAGCAAAAGCTCGGATAATATCATCTGCTATCAGCTGCCCGTAGTATCCGGGCAGCAAAAAGCCCAGTTAAAAAACTGGGCTCAATGCATGAAAGCTTTGGTGGCCTTGGGCGGAATCGAACCACCGACACAAGGATTTTCAATCCTCTGCTCTACCAACTGAGCTACAAGGCCAAATCAAAAAAAGTAACTATAACATATTTTTTTGAATAAGTGCTAGTCCTGCGCCTGCCCTGTCGTTTTTCACGCCATGCGACAAAGTGCAAGACCACACATTTTACATAAATGAGTTGAAATTTCAATATTTGTGGCAAGCATATTATAATATCGTGTGCCAAGGTTGATAAGGTTATGATTTGGCCTAACTGCATCCCATGTTCTTTTGTCTTTTAGGCTCTTTAGTTTCTTTCTATGACGAATGATGTCCTCACCTTTGGTTTAAATCATGTTTCAGCGCCAGTAGAGGTGCGCGAGCGCGTTGCCTTTCCCATGGATGTGCTGCGTTCGGCCTTGGAGGGCATCCGGTCTACTTTCGGCTCCTCAGTGAGCGAGGCAGCCATCTTGTCAACTTGTAATCGCACCGAAATCTATTGTGCCGCCGAGCCACATGTGGTTGAGCATCTGCCCAAATGGATGGCCGAGTTCAACGAGGTCCGGACGACAGATCTGACCCCGCACCTATATCGTTACGAGCACAATCAGGCGGTGCGCCATGCCTTCAGGGTGGCCAGCGGCCTGGATTCCATGGTGCTGGGCGAGGCCCAAATCCTGGGCCAGATGAAGGACGCCGTGCGCGCTGCCGACGAGGCCGGGGCCTTGGGTACCTTGCTGCATCAGCTGTTTCAGCGTACCTTTTCCGTGGCCAAGGAGGTGCGCACCCAGACCGCCATCGGGGCGCATTCAGTATCGATGGCCGCTGCAGCGGTGCGTTTGGCTGAGCGGGTCTTTGGGGATCTGGGGCAGACCAATGTCTTGTTTATCGGTGCGGGCGAGATGATCGAGTTGTGTGCTGCCCATTTTGCGACTCAAAAACCCAAGAAAATGATGGTCGCCAATCGCACCCGTGAGCGCGCTGAGGGGCTGGCCTCCCGTTTTCATGCCAACACAATGCGGCTGGCAGATTTGCCCGAAAACCTCGAGCGTTATGATGTTGTGGTGTCATCCACTGCAAGCACTTTGCCCATTTTGGGGCTTGGCATGGTCGAGCGGGCGATCAAGGCCCGTCGCCATCGCCCGATAGTGATGGTGGATTTGGCGGTGCCCCGGGATATAGAGCCCGAGGTGAGCCGTCTGTCCGATGTATATTTGTACTCAGTAGATGATTTGGCCGGCATTGTCCAAAAGGCCAGTGATGCCCGTCAGGCAGCCGTGCTGCAAGCCGAGAGCATCATTGACCATCAGGTGCAGCAGTTTATGCGCTGGCTCCAGAATCGCGAGCTTGTGCCCACCCTGATCGATGTGCAGACCCAGGCCGAGGCCGTATCACAGCATGATCTGCAGCGAGCCCGGCGCATGTTGGCGCGTGGGGACAATCCTGAGGCGGTACTTGACTGGCTGAGCCATAGTTTGACGCAGCGTTTTTTACATGGTCCCCTGACCACACTCAAGGACAGTCCGGACGAGGAGCGCGAGCTGCTCTTGCAGATGCTGCCACGCCTACTGCCAACCACTCAGAGACGTCGTTCCTGATATTTTAAAAGTTTTCTTATGAAAGATTCCATGCGACACCGGCTGGAGCAAATCTCGCATCGTCTGGTAGAAATCGATGCCCTGCTATCCGAGCCTGATAGTACAAACGATATGGATAATTTTACCCGTCTCTCCCGAGAGCGGGCCGAGATTGAGCCGGTGGTGACTGCTTATCAGGAGTATGTCAGCACCGAGCGGGATATGCATGCGGCTCAGGAGATGCTCAGTGACCCCGAATTAAAGGAGCTCGGGGAGGAGGAGCTGCAGGTTACCCGCGGACGGCTGAATGAGCTCGAGGGCGAATTGCAGATTCTGTTACTGCCCAGGGACCCGGATGATGAGCGCAGTGTGTATCTGGAAATACGGGCAGGCGCCGGCGGTGATGAGAGTGCATTGTTTGCCGGGGATTTATTGCGCATGTATACCCGCTATGCAGAAAGCCAGGGCTGGCGTGTGGAGATTGTTTCAGCCAGCTTCTCTGAAATAGGCGGCTACAAAGAGGTGATTGCCCGTATTGAGGGTGAAGGGGTGTATGAGCGCCTCAAATTTGAATCCGGTACGCATCGCGTGCAGCGAGTACCGGAAACCGAGGCCCAGGGTCGCGTACACACCTCCACCTGCACTGTGGCCGTGATGCCCGAGGCTGATGAGCTGGACGATATTGTGATTAATGCGGCGGATCTGCGTGTGGATACCTTCAGGGCCAGTGGCGCCGGGGGGCAGCACGTCAACAAGACAGATTCTGCTGTGCGCATCACACACTTGCCAACCGGGGTGGTTGTGGAGTGTCAGGATGATCGTTCACAGCACCGCAACCGTGAAAAGGCGATGAAGGTGCTGGCTGCCCGCCTCAAGGATCAGCAGGAGCAGGAAATGCAGGCTCAGGAGGCTGAGCAAAGA
>DATGTB010000169.1:0-3786 GCA_035302065.1 Paenalcaligenes sp.
GGCGCAGCAGGATGGGAAAATTGCTTTACAGGATATGAATGCTGCGCAATGGGCCCAGCTATCCGCCCAGCTGCCCCTTAGAGGCTGGGCTGCCCAAATCGCCCGCCAAAGCGAATGGGTTGGGCATGATGAGCAGGAGATAGTGCTTAAACTGGAGTTGCGCTCCATTGAGGATATGCAGGCCAAAAACAAGGTGAATACCGTCTTGAATGAATATTTTGGCAAAGCATTGCGACTTAAAATAGAATATGGGCGGACCGGCTCGGATACCGCTCATGCCAAGGAGCAGGCAGCGTTCAAGGCCTTACAGCAAAAGGCCGAGCAGAGCGTGGCCGCCGATCCATTTATTAAAGAGCTACAGGAGCAGTTTGGCGCGCAGGTGGTCAAAGGATCCATCCTGGCCCATTCACGCTCAGTGACATAATCAGGTTTATTGAAAAGGAAAGCACCATGAAAGGACAACTCGCCGGTCTTATGCGCCAAGCGCAACAGATGCAAGCGGATATGAAAAAAGCTCAAGAGGAGCTGGCAAACATAGAGGTTGAAGGGGCTGCTGGAGGTGGTTTGGTCAAGGTGACGATCAGCTGCAAAAACGATGTACGGCGGGTCACCATCGATCCCGAGCTCCTGCAGGAAGAAAAGGACATGCTCGAGGATTTGATCGCAGCTGCCATGAATGACGCCATTCGCAAAGCAGAAAAAAAAGCTCAGGAAAAAATGGCTGATGTGACCTCCGGTTTGCCCTTGCCCCCCGGGATGAGTCTCCCCTTTTAAATGAGCAGTTATATCCCTGAGCCCGCTCCCCTAAGGGTATTGATTGATGCCTTCAAGCGTTTGCCGGGTGTGGGAGAGCGTACAGCCCGCCGCATGGCTTATCATTTGTTTCAGCATGACCTGCAGGGGGCCGAGCAGCTGGCACAAGCCCTCATGCAGGCCGTGCGCGACTTGCAACATTGCCGCCGCTGCAATGGTCTGAGTGAACAGTCCCTGTGCGCCATTTGTGCGAATGAACAGCGTGACGCCTCATTATTATGTGTGGTGGAAACCCCTGCCGATCAAAACATGATCGAGGCCAGTCACGGATACAGGGGACTGTATTACGTCCTCATGGGTCGGTTGGCGCCCATTGAGGGGATTGGGCCCGAGGCACTGCAGCTAGAGCGTTTAATTGGGCGAGCCACCGAGCCAGAGGTCAAGGAGGTCATCCTGGCCACCAATTTTACCTCCGAGGGGGAAACCACAGCGCACCATCTTTCTGAGCTGCTGCGTAGCAAAGGCGTGCAGCTGACGCGTTTGGCCCGCGGGGTGCCGGCTGGTAGCGAGCTGGAATACGTAGATGCCAGCACCATTGCCTGGGCCTTGCATGAGCGTAAACATACCTGAGTCTAGCGCCCCTGTTGGGTCTGCTGGATGAGCTTGTCCAGGCGCTGGGCGTCCTGTATAAACAGGCGAATACCCTCTGCCAGCTTTTCGGTGGCCATGGCATTGTTATTGAGCTCGGTACGAAAGACTACCTCATTGTTGGGTCGCCATTCAGCCCCGCTGTTTTTGGCCTCATCAGGGCTCAAAGCGGGACTCAGGGCGCCCTTGGTTGAGTCTAGCTCCTGCAGCAGTGCCGGACTGATGGTCAGCAAATCGCAGCCGGCCAGGGCCAGGATCTGCCCTGTATTTCTAAAACTGGCTCCCATGATCTCGGTCGCCACATCATAAGTCTTGTAGTAATTATAGATATTTCGCACAGACTGTACGCCTGGGTCATTGGCTCCGTAATGGGCCTGCTCATCCCAGTCAGCGCCGGCCTGTTTTTTAAACCAGTCATAAATCCGGCCAACAAAAGGCGAGATGAGGGCAACCTTGGCCTGGGCACAGGCTACGGCCTGCGTGAGGGAAAAGAGCAGGGTCAAATTACAGTTGATACCCTCCTGCTGTAAATGGTGAGCGGCTTGTATGCCCTCCCAGGTTGCAGCCAGTTTGATCAGCACACGCTCACGCTCCATGCCGGCTGCCTCATAGAGCTGAATGATATGCTGGGCGCGCTCTATGCTGGCCTGGGTGTCAAAGGAAAGACGGGCGTCCACCTCAGTGGATACCCGGCCCGGAATGAGGGCCAAAATCTCGGTCCCCAAAGCCACCAACAGGCGATCGCTGAGTTCATTGAGGTGGGCGTTGGGATGATCGCGCACCACCTGCTCGAGCAAAGGCGTGTATTTTTCCTGCGCCAAGGTGTTGAGAACCAGAGACGGGTTTGTGGTCGCATCTGTCGGACGATAACGACGAATGGCCTCTACATCGCCGGTATCAGCTACCACAGTGGTCATCTGTCGCAAAGAATCAAGTAAAGAGATCATAGTCGTGTTACAACAAAATCCAAATGAAATTAAAATGCAGTCAATTACATTGTGTTTTAAGTATTATGCCTTTGGTTTAGCTTCTATCTGACACAAGGTATAATCAGCCAATTTATTCAAACTTATACAAGCTGGGGTTCAACGTGTTGTCGTTAATCTTTTCCGACACATCGCATTATGCTCGACCGGCCGTGCTGGCTTTAGCTGATGGTACTGTGTTTCATGGGTATGCATTTGGTGCCAAAGGGCATACCGTAGCAGAAATAGTATTTAATACATCCATGACTGGGTATCAGGAGATACTGAGTGATCCCAGTTATTTTGGACAAATCGTTACATTAACTTATCCTCACGCAGGAAACACTGGGGTTAATCCCGAGGATAATGAGTCCAGCCATACCCGGGCTGCAGGACTGATTGTGCGTGATTGTGCCCTGCGAATGTCCAATTTTCGTGCCACTGAGACACTGACAGACTACCTTGAGCAAAACAATATTGTAGCGATCACTGGCATAGATACTCGCAGCTTAACACGTCTTATCCGTGAGCGCGGCACCCAAATCGGCTGTATTTGGGAGGGTGAGGATGAGCAGGCCGCCATAGCGCAGGCTCAGAGCTACACTCGGCAGCAGGGTCAGGATTTGGCTGCGCAGGTAGCAACCACTACCCCCTATGAATGGGATAAAGGCAGCTGGACGTTGGGCGGCGGCTTCGCCCAGGGCGGCACATCACAAAGGCATGTCGTGGTGGTGGACTTTGGCGTCAAACAAAGTATTTTGCGCCAGCTGGTCGATCGGCACTGCCGTGTGACCGTTATGCCCCCGGATAGTTCTGCTACCGACATTTTGCAGTTGCAGCCAGATGGGGTGGTGTTTTCCAATGGGCCCGGGGATCCGGCCCAGTGCCCGCAGGCCATCGAGCTCGCCCGTGTACTCATGGCAGAAAGCCGGTTGCCCATTTTTGGCATTTGCCTGGGCCATCAAATTCTGGGCCATGCGCTCGGTGCCAGCAGCATCAAGCTCAGGGCCGGTCATCACGGTGCCAACCACCCGGTGCAGGAGCTCGCCTCGGGCAAGGTCTATATCACCAGTCAAAATCATAATTATGTGCTTGATGAGCAGAGCTTTACTCCCGGCATGCAGCTCACCCATATTTCGTTATTTGACCGCAGTGTGCAGGGGTTCAAGCTGGAGGATCGGCCAGTGTTCGGTTTCCAGGGGCATCCTGAGGCCAACCCCGGGCCGCGTGATATCGCTGCCTTATTTGACCAGTTCATTGATAGCATGACGCCATCACAAACCGCCTAAGCAAGGGTCTAAAGCATTATGCCAAAGCGTACAGATATAGAAAGTATTTTGATCATCGGGGCCGGACCCATTGTGATTGGGCAGGCCTGCGAGTTTGATTATTCAGGAGCCCAGGCTTGTAAAGCCTTGAA
>DATGTB010000170.1:0-2905 GCA_035302065.1 Paenalcaligenes sp.
GATTTTTTCCGTCTCAGGGGATGTCGAACTGCCCGGTAACTACGAGGTGCCCATGGGCACACCGTTTGCCAAGCTGTTGGAGCTCGCCGGCGGAATGCGGGGCGGGCGCAAGCTCAAGGCAGTGATTCCTGGCGGCTCCAGCGCGCCAGTGGTACCAGCGGATATCATGATGCAAACCAATATGGATTTTGATTCCATCGCCAAGGCCGGCTCCATGCTGGGCTCGGGCGCAGTGATTGTGATGGATGAAACCCGCTGTATGGTCAAGTCGTTACTCCGACTGTCCTATTTTTATTATCACGAGAGCTGTGGTCAGTGTACGCCCTGTCGCGAAGGGACGGGCTGGTTGTGGCGGATGGTGCATCGGGTTGAGCATGGCCAGGGCCGGATGGAGGATCTGGACCTGCTCGACGAGATCGCCGACAACATCATGGGGCGCACCATTTGTGCTCTGGGTGATGCGGCGGCCATGCCCGTACGCAGTTTTGTTAAGCATTTCCGCGACGAGTTCGCACACCACATCGAGCACAAAACGTGCGTGGTGCCCCAATATTTGTAGGCTCAGGACAATTTCATGGTAGAACTCACCATCGACGGCATTAAAGTGCAAGCGCCAGAGGGCAGCATGGTCATCCAGGCGGCCCAGGACGTAGGCGTTTATGTGCCCCATTTTTGCTATCACAAAAAACTCAGTATTGCAGCCAACTGTCGCATGTGTCTGGTAGAGGTGGAAAAGGCGCCCAAGCCTTTGCCTGCCTGTGCCACACCCGTGACCAATGGCATGATTGTTTATACCCGCTCGGAAAAAGCCATCGCAGCGCAAAAGGATGTGATGGAGTTTTTGCTGATTAACCACCCGCTGGATTGTCCCGTGTGTGACCAGGGGGGGGAGTGTCAGCTACAGGATTTGGCGGTGGGCTACGGCTCATCGAGCTCACGCTACAAGGAGCCCAAGCGGGTCGTCAAGGCCAAGTCCATGGGTCCGCTGATTTCTACCGAGGCGATGCAGCGTTGCATTCATTGCACCCGCTGCATTCGGGTAGGAGAGGAAATCGGCGGCATGCAGGAGGTGGGCATGGTGCAACGGGGTGAGCACTCAGAGATTGCCACCTTTGTTGGCCGAGCAGTGGAGTCGGAGCTTTCCGGTAACATGATTGACGTTTGTCCAGTGGGTGCATTGCTGTCCAAGCCTTTCCTGATGCGGGCACGTACTTGGGAGTTGAGTCGTCGTTTCAGTATCAGCCCACACGATAGCCTGGGGGCAAATTTGGTTATCCAGGCGTTCCGGGATAAGGTTGTGCGGGTCGTGCCCTTTGAAAATGATGAGGTTAATGAGTGCTGGATTAGTGATAGGGACCGTTTCTCTTATGAGGGACTGTATAGTGATGACCGGCTCGAGCAGCCCATGATTAGGGAGGACGACGGTAGCTGGCGGGAGGCTTCCTGGAATGAAGCCTTGCAGTTTGTCGTCAACGGCGTTAATGCGGTGCGAGAAAAGTTTGGCGCTGGTCAGCTGGGCGCGATTGCGGCGCCCCATAGTACGCTCGAGGAGCTTTCCTTGCTGGCGCGTCTGACCCGGGCATTAGGTTCGGATAATATTGATTTTCGTTTGCGGCAGACGGATCCTCGTGTGGATAAAGTGCTTACCGGAATACCATGGTTGGGCATGCCGGTAGCTGAGCTCAATGAGCTGGATCGGGTGTTAGTGGTTGGTTCTTTTTTACGCAAGGATCATCCACTGATGGCGCAGCGGCTGCGTCAGGCAGTCAAAAGAGGTACGCAGGTCAGTTTTATAGATTCGGCTGCGGATGATCCGCTGTTTGAGCGGGTCCATGCCCGCATGACGGTGGCCCCGAGCCAGATGGTCAATGCGCTGGCCGAGGTGGCAGTTGCGCTGGCACACAAACAGGGCTCAGATATACCAGCAGTTTTTGCTGCAGTCGAGCCCAGTGAGTCGGCCCGGAAAATCGCCGATAGCCTGGATTCAGGCGATAAAAGTGCTGTGCTGATTGGTAATATGGCCCTGTATTCGGATCAGGCCAGTGTTTTATTGGCCAATGCGCAGGCCGTTGCCGATGCGGCGCAGGCCAATTTGGGCTTTTTGACGCCCGGCGCTAATACCGTTGGTGGCTACATTGCCCAGGCAACGCCACAACAGGATGGTCTGACGGCTGAGCAGATGCTCACCGAGCCTTTGCAGGCTTATTTTGTATTGCATGCCGAGCCCCATCTGGATAGTGATGTGGGCGCCCGTAGTCTTGAGGTGCTCAAAAATGCCGCTTTGTCAGTAGCCTTTAGCAGCTATTTTTCTGCCGCGGCAGAATGGGCTGATGTGATACTGCCTATCAGCCCATTTACCGAGACTTCGGGGACATTTATCAACGCCGAGGGGCGGGTGCAAAGTTTCCGTGGTGTGGCCGCTCCAGTCGGTGATACTCGTCCTGCCTGGAAGGTGCTGCGTGTTTTGGGTAATTTATTTGAGTGCGAGGGCTTTGACGAGGAGTCCTCCGAGGCAGTACGGGATGCCGTGATAGGGGCCGGCGTCAATACCAAGTTGTCCAATCGCATTCAGGGTACTCCGGGCCTGTTTGAGTCAGGTGAGGGGCTAGAGCGTGTGACGGAGGTGCCCATTTACCGCAGTGACGTGCTGGTACGGCGTTCGAGACCTTTACAGGAAACACCCAGCAGTGCTGCGCCAACTGCGCGTATCAGCAAGAAAACACTCGAGCAGCTTCAGCTCGTCGAGGGAGATATTGTTCGGGTACGCTCAGCGCAGGGCGAGACCCAACTCAGTGTGCAGTGCGATAATACAGTGGCTGCAGGCTGTGTGCGTATCGCCACTGCCTTTGATACTACTGTCGGCTTGGGTAGCGCTTTTGGCAAATTGACTGTGGAGCGTGTGTAA
>DATGTB010000171.1:0-4795 GCA_035302065.1 Paenalcaligenes sp.
TCCTCGCTTTCACTATCCGATAGCTCCAGCAGCGCAAACCAGGGCAGCTCGGCCGAAGGCCCCTGAAAAGGCAGTCTTTGCTCGGGATAGCACTCCACGACTGCCTCCAGGCAATTGCGGGCCATCAGCTCAAAGCCGGTCAAGGCAGGACCAAAGCCCTGACGGGCAAGTCCCAACATGGTGATGGCATCCTCGACCGAATTCAACGCCAGCATTGCTGTGCACTGAGCCACCGGCTGCGGGAAAAGCTTTAGCGCCGCTGCAGTAATGATGCCCAAGGTGCCCTCACTGCCGATGAATAAATTACGTAAATCATAGCCAGTGTTATCCTTGCGCAACCCGCGCAAGCCATGCATGATTTCACCCTTAGCCGTGACCACCTCCAGGCCCAGCACCAGGTCGCGGGCATTGCCATAGCGCAATACCTGCGTGCCCCCGGCATTGGTTGCCAGATTGCCCCCAATGGTGCAGCTTCCCTCAGCGGCCAGACTGAGCGGAAAAAGACGATCCTGCGCCTGCGCAGCCTCTTGTACCACCTGTAGCACGCAGCCTGCCTCCACCACCATGGTGTCATTGGCCGTATCTACAGAACGGATTTTATTCAAACGCTCAGTGGATAGAATGATGGCCTGCCCCGAGC
The DNA here is from genome assembly GCA_035302065.1 of Paenalcaligenes sp. GTDB lineage: Bacteria > Pseudomonadota > Gammaproteobacteria > Burkholderiales > Burkholderiaceae_B > Paenalcaligenes. The sequence continues at coordinate 641 of DATGTB010000171.1, forward strand.
GATCAGGGGTGGCGCCACCACATAAGCCTGTATTCCCCCCCTGGGTCACGATAGCAACCTCATTTTCTGCACACCAACGGACAACCTCGGCAACCTCTGCAGTATCCGCTGGACGTACCACTGCGCGAGCCACACCGTGGTAACGCCCGCGCCAATCTTCCTCATATTGAGCTTTGAGCGCTGGCTCAGCCAAAACATGCGACTCACCCACCAACGCAATGAGCTCAGATAACTGTTCCATGATCTTTCCTATAACTTTTGCAGAAAAAGGGGTTATTCAGAATTAACGCTATAAAAACAAACTGCTATTATCATTAGCATATTAAAAAAAGAGCATTCATTTTAACTCGAAAACAGGATTCTCAAACCCATGCCCTCTTTGCACTTTCCCGCAGCGGTATTTAAAGCCTATGATATCCGCGGAATTGTTCCCGCACAGCTCAATGCCCAGTTTGCTTTTCGCTGCGGCCTGGCCCTCGCCCATCAGGCCCGCAAAAAAGGGGTTGGGCAGTTTGTTATTGGTTATGACGGTCGTCACAGCAGTCCCGAGCTGGCCGTTGCGCTGCAGCAGGGTTTAACCCGCGGGGGGATCGAGTGCATCGACCTGGGCCTGGTGCCGACGCCGCTGGTGTATTTCGCCGCCCATCACCTCAAGACCGGTTCGGGCGTTGCCATCACAGGCAGTCATAACCCCCCCGAATACAATGGATTCAAGATCATGTTGGGTGGAGAAACGCTGCATGGGCCTGCCATCAAGGCACTACATGAACTGATGGAAGGACCCTTGCAGGCCGCTGAAACACCCGCCATCGATCGTGCCTATGACCCCAAGCCCGATTACCTGCAGGCGGTGACCCGGCGGGTCCGTCTGACTCGCCCCATGCGGATCGCCATAGACTGTGGTAATGGTGCAACAGGCGTCATGGCACGGCCGCTTTTCGAGGCCTTGGGTTGTGAGGTAGTCATGCTGTTTGATGAGGTTGATGGCGATTTCCCCAATCACCACCCAGATCCGGCCAACCCGGCCAATCTCGAGGATTTGATTGCGGCCGTGCGCCGCCATAACTGCGAACTTGGTCTGGCTTTTGATGGTGATGGAGATCGGCTTGGGGTGGTCACGCCGGCCGGGGAAATCATCTGGCCGGATCGGCAGCTAATCCTCTTTGCCGAGGATATTTTGACACGTCAACCCGGCAGCACCATCATTTACGATGTCAAGTGCAGCCGCCATGTCGGGCTAGCGGTCAAGGCCGCTGGCGGGACCCCCCTGATGTGGCAAACCGGACACTCCCTCATCAAGGCCAAGCTTGCTGAAACCGGTGCCCCCCTGGCCGGTGAAATGAGCGGACATATCTTTTTTGCCGAGCGCTGGTTTGGCTTTGATGATGGGCTCTATACAGGCGCCCGCCTGCTGGAGATCCTCTCACGCAGCGATGATGCCGCCGCACAGTTACATGCCCTGCCCCAGGATCATTCAACCCCAGAGCTCAATATTAAAATGGCAGAGGGCGAGCCACATGCGTTTGTACAACAATTGGCCCAGGCAGACTTCCCCACCGCCCGCGAGCGCGTACTCATTGATGGCATCCGGACTGAATACGATGATGGCTTTGGCCTGGCCCGGGCATCTAATACTACCCCGGTAGTGGTGCTGCGCTTTGAAGCTGAGAGTGAGGCCGCCCTGCAACGAATACAGGCGGAGTTCCGAACGGCCTTGTTAGGGCTGCGCCCGGAGTTGCAACTGCCCTTCTAAGAGGCTGACAGCTCTTTATAGAGTGCCAGGTGTGCATTGACCACCTGCTGCAGGGAAAAGCGCTGCTCAGCCAGCGTTCGGGCAGCCCGACCCATCTGATGGCGGCGCCCAGTATCCTCGGCGAGCGCCGCTACGGCGGCAAATAGTGCGCGGGCATCCCGGGCCGGAACCAGCAGACCGGTCTGCCCCTCAATAATGGCATCCCGACAGCCGGGCACATCCGTAGTCACTACCGGACGACCGGCAGCCGCAGCCTCGATGAGGCTTTTGGGTAACCCCTCGCGGTAGGAGGGCAGGACAGCAATATGCGCCTGCCCATAAAGCTGCGGGATGTCCTCACGCTCACCCAACCATTCTATTACGCCCTCCGCCTGCCAGGCCTGAATATCCTCAACACTGATACTCGCCGGATTACCCGGATCCGGACTCCCCGCAATGCGCCAACGCCAATCATGACCTGCTGCATGGCTTTGTCGGGCGGCTTCGACAAACTCCCGCACCCCCTTGTCTTTCAATAGGCGTGCGGCCATGAATAGCGTCAGCGGTAATTCTGGTTCCGGCCGCAATGCAAACTGCTCTACCGCTACCCCCGAGCCCGGGATGAGCACGCACTGCTCAGGTTTGACGACCCCGGCTTTCAGCATCAATGCCTTGTCATGCGCATTTTGAAAAATCACCCGCGTCCCGGCCCCACCCAGAGCCCAACGATATAACCACAGCACCACACGACGCAGCCATCCGGTATTTTGCGTAAAGATATAACCCAAGCCGGAAATGGCCGCCAAAAAACGTCCCCTGCGGGCCAGACGGGCAGCCAGGCCGCCATACAGCACGGGTTTTATGGTGACGGCATGAATCACTGTCGGCTGCAAACGTCGAATCAGGCGCCAAAGCGCCACGATACTATACAGCTCCTGTAGCGGGTTTTTCCCGCTGCGCGTCAGGGGAATGACGTGATGTTGCAGCCCCTGCGCTTGTATCTCTTTGACTGCAGGGCCTGCCATGGTCGCCACGTGTACCTCATAGCCCTGGGCTTTGGCTGCCAATGCGATTGGTAGCCGGTGAGACAGGAAAAATGCCGGATTATTGACGATGATGAGTACACGATTAGGCTTTTTCATGTGGTCTGGCCTCCGGCCCCCACCTCCTGCCAGAGCGCCGCATAGGCTGACACCATCCTGGCGAGGGAAAACTCCTGCTCGACCCGCTGGCGCCCCTGTTCGACCGCTTGCCGGTGCTGATCGGTACCGAGCTCATGCAAAGCCTGTTTGATGCCCTGAGCCAACTGTTCCGGCTGCTCGGGCGCCACCACCACACCTTGCTCGCCCACGATATACGCGGCGTCCCCCACATCAGTCACCACACAGCGCAGGCCGCTGGCCATGGCCTCACAAACCACATTGGGGAACCCTTCGGCCTTGCTGGCCAGCACAAATACATCCATGGCCCGCATCCATTCGGGCACATCCTCACGCTGCCCGAGGAGCAGCACATTAGACAGTAGTTGGTGCTGTTCGAGCTGAGCCATTAATTGCTTGTTGGTCTGCTCCACCCCTGAACCAAGCAGCAAGCAGCGCACATTCGGGTATTGCTCGATCACCTGGGCAAGGGCTGCCAACAGATTGGGATAGTCTTTCAGGGCGTGCCAACGGGCCACCACCCCCAGGACAGGCATATGGGGTTGTATACGCAACTGGGTCCGTTTTTGCTGTCCGGCCTCATGATTGGGCCGCCAGACTTCAGGATCAACGCCATTGACAATCACCTGCATGGTCGGCCCCTTGAAGCCCAATCGTTGATGCTGTCGTACGGCACTGTGGGCACAGCTGACGATTGCTGCCGGCACCCAGCGCGAAAGCCAGGCCCCCAGACGCAGGCTGAAACGGGATAACCGGCTGAACTCCTGTCGCTGTAAACCGGAATTCCGGATATTCCAAATGATTTTCTTACCATAACCGGCCCGGTACAACCACCAGCCGGCAAAGGCATTGGCATGATACATCCAGCACTGTATGACCTCTGGTTGGGCTGCTGCCACCTTTTCGAGCACTCGCTGTTTACCCTGGGTCAAAAAGTTTCGTCGACTCAACTCAAGGGCATGGACCGTAATGCCCTCGGCTTGCAAACGGGGTCCAAACTCATCCAACCCTCCCAAACTGATGACCTCATGTTCGAACTGGTCACGGGTGGCGGTGAGCAAGCGATACATGACCGACTCGGCGCCCCCTTGCCCCAATCCTGAAATGATATGCATGACTTTCATTTTTTTACTATGTGACTTGCTCAAACAAGGCCTCCCACTGTCCAAGAACCGCCTCAAGACGGTACCGTGCATCCACTGAATCATGCGCTGCCCGCCCCAAACGCTGCCGCAGCCCTTCGTCGGCCAACAGCGTGCTGAG
>DATGTB010000172.1:0-4075 GCA_035302065.1 Paenalcaligenes sp.
ACACTGCGCTGAGTGTGGTCTAATATACTCATCATACGGCACGTAGCTCCGATTTTAACGCTTAACCATACTCAATTCTATCTGTACCATGACATCAGCAAATATTTTGAAAGACAACTCTGCGCAACCTCAATCCCTTACTCACTTTTTACATCAGCAGCAGGCACAGCACCAGATCTGCCCAGATCTGTGCCGGCTGATTGAGCATATGGCCGCACACTGCCAACAAATCGGTCAACGAGTGCGCCAGGGCTCGCTGGGCGGAATTTTGGGCAGCACAGAGCAGGAAAATGTTCAGGGCGAAATACAGCAAAAACTCGACATCATCGCCAATGACATGTTGCTGGATAATCAACACTGGCATGCCGCACTAGCGGGTGTTGCCAGTGAGGAAATGGATCAGGTCATGCTGCTAGAGGAGCGCACCGACGCCCCCTATCTGCTTTTGTTTGACCCTCTGGACGGCTCTTCCAATATCAATGTCAACACCTCCATCGGGACAATTTTTTCTGTCCTCAAAAGCCCGGGTCCCGAGCTTAATGAGCAAAGCTTTTTGCAGCCTGGCCACCAACAAGTTGCCGCTGGATATGCTATATACGGGCCCCAAACCATGCTTGTTTTCAGTCTCGGTCAGGGCGTCCATGGCTTTACACTGGACCCTTATAATGGACTCTGGGTATTAACCCACGAACAGCTCACCATTCCGGTCGAAACGAGCGAATTTGCCATTAACATGTCCAATATGCGTCACTGGCATCCGCCCATTCATGCCTATATCCAGGACTGCCTGGCAGGGGCAACAGGCCCATTGAAAAAGGACTACAACATGCGCTGGATTGCCTCCATGGTAGCGGATGTGCATCGTGTACTAATGCGCGGTGGCGTCTTCATGTATCCCCGCGATCAACGCCCCGATGTGCGTGCGGGCAAATTACGCCTGCTCTACGAGGCCAACCCCATGAGCTTTCTGGTGACGCAGGCAGGTGGACTCGCAATTGATGATCCGACACCCATCCTCGAACTGAGCCCAAAAAGCTTGCACCAAAGAGTCGGTGTTATCCTCGGTTCGGCCAATGAAATACGCCGTATTGCAAGTTATTTTTAATGTTTTTTCATGCCAATGAAAAAACCCCTGTCCAGTTGGTGGCAGGGGTTTTTCATTTACACCAAAATAGATTAATCAACCGTGAAAATGGTTGCTCCGGTGGTTTTGCGTGTGGTCAGCGCCTTTTGTGCCTGCGCGACCTCATCGAGGGTCCACCTCTGGCCAATATTAATTTTAATTTGCCCGGCAATCACCAGATCAAATAACTCCTTGGCCGAATCACGCATCACCTTTCTATCTGCCACATAGTCTGCCACGATGGGCCGGGTGACGTACAAAGACCCCTTTTGTGAAAGGATACCCAGATTGACTCCGGTCACCGGACCAGAGGCATTACCAAAACTGACCATCAGGCCACGTCGCTGCAGGCAATCCAGCGAAGTCTCCCAGGTGGCCTGGCCGACACTGTCATAGACCACCGGCACCATCTCGCCCTCAGTGAGCTCACGGACTCGTTCGACGACGTTTTCAGTAGTGTAATTGATCATCTCCCAGGCACCGTACTCCTTGGCCAGGGCGATTTTCTCGGCAGTGGAGCTCGTGCCAATCAACTTGACCCCCAGTGCCTTGGCCCACTGACAAGCGATTAAGCCAACGCCCCCGGCGGCCGCATGAAATAAAATGGTCTGCCCCGGCTCCAGACGATAGGTTTGTCGAAACAGATACTGTACGGTCAGCCCCTTGAGCATCATTGCGGCTGCCTGCTCGTAACTGATCTCATCCGGTAGGTGGATGAGCGTATCGGCGGGCATATTTCTCACCTCTGCATAGGCACCCAAAGGCCCTTGGCCATAGGCTACCCGGTCACCCACCGCAAAGCCCTCAACATCGGGACCTACCGCTATAATGTCACCAGCCCCCTCAAAGCCCAGCCCATGGGGCAAAGACGCCGGATACAAGCCATCGCGTACATAAACATCAATAAAGTTCAAGCCAATGGCCTTATGCCGTATTTGCACCTCTCCTGGCCCGGGCGCCAATAGCGGCCGGTCCACCACCGTTAACACCTCTGGACCACCGTTACGCTCAAGCCATACTGTCTTAACCATCTCTGTTGCCATAATTAACTCCTAAGAGAGATAATCACTGGAAAATCCTGTACCTGAAAACATATTAACACCCCCATGATTTAAGATCACAATACAAGCAATTATTTATGACTGCTACCTATACCTCCCTAAAAGTTGCTTACGGTGCCATTCACCTTGCTGCCCTGTTTTTTGGGCTCGCCGCCATCTTTGGTGTATTGATTACTGCCGATGCCCTATTCATTACTCTGGCCCGCGCTTTATTTGCCGCGCTCTTTTTATTGCTCATATTAATAATGCGTCGGCAACCACCGTTACCCTATCGTCTTTTCCAGCACAAAACGAACAGAAGACATTTCCTGGGGGCGATTACTTTTTTAGCAGTGCATTGGTTCAGTTTCTTTATCGCAGTAAAAAAAGGCGGTGTGGCCATTGCGACTTTAGGGTTTGCCAGTTTCCCGGCATTTACACTATTAATTGAATGTGTTTTTATTAATGAGAGATTATCTAAATCAGATGTAGCGGCAATTGCTTTTATATCCCTTGGATTAATTTTGATTAATCCATCAATTTCATTCCAGGATCAATCAACCATCGGTTTAATCTGGGGCATCATATCGGGATTCAGTTTTGCTTTTTTTACTTTTTTGAATAGGAGGTTGAGCCAGCAGGCTGCTCCCTTGCAAATTGCCTTTGGCCAAAGCCTGGGTGTTTTTTTGTTAAGCCTGCCCTTTGGCTGGGCTGCGCTCGGCACGGTCTCCCTGACCGATTGGTTCTGGGCCGCACTATTGGGGATTTTCTGCACCGCCCTTGCCCACTACCTGATTATCCTGAGTCTGCAAACCCTCAAGGCGCGCCATGCGGGTATCATTATTGCCCTGGAACCAGTATATGCAATTATTTTTGCCGCCTTGTTATTTCAGCACTATCCCGATGTGCGGGTCATTTTGGGCGCCGTATTGATTATCAGCACCATCATCTGGAGTCAGCGCCAACAACAAAGACACAGCCACAAATAGCCCTGCTAATAACCCAGCTCGGGATTAACACGGCCAGTAGGCTCCTGCCCCTGCTCAAGCTGGTTTATTTTATCCAGGATCTGGCGGACACAATTTTCACGCAAGCTGATACCGGCAATATGCGGCGTAACATGAACCCCGGGGTGTGTCCAGAATGGGTGCTCGGAGGGCAGCGGCTCGACCTGAAAGACATCCAGCAGGGCACCGCGCAATTGTCCGCTCTGCAGCGCAGCCAGCAAGTCCTCATCAACCACATGGGCACCGCGCGCCATATTGACCAGAAAGCCATCGCTACGCAGGGCATTCAAACTGCGCGTGTTGATAATGCCGTGCGTTTCTTTGGTCAGCGGCAAGACATTAATCAACAGACGTGAGCGCTGTAAAAAAGGCTCAAACTGGTCATTACCGTGGAAGCCTTCTATGCCCGCGGCTGTTTCCCGGGCCGTTCTGCTCCACACCCTGACCGGATAGCCGAGTTGGGCAAATACCTTGGCAACATGCGCGCCAATTTGACCATAGCCCATGACCCCAACCGGCCAATCCTGTGCAAGAACAGGTGGCTGTGTGCGCCAGAGCTTGTCCTTTTGTTGCACTTCATACGGCGCAAAACGGCGGGTTGCCAATAGCAAGCCATAGAGCGCATACTCGGCCATTTGCAGCGCCATCCCGCCATCTTCTATACGATAAACAGGCAACTGCGGCGGGATAGCCTCATTGACCTTCAGGGCATCCACCCCTGCTCCCAGATTAAAAACAGCACGCAAATCGGGCTCCTGGGCAAACATTTCCATCTCCGGCTGCCAGACAATGGCGTAGTCGGCGTTCACGGACGGCTCGTCCGCATGCCACATAATGAATTCATGTCCGGATTGCTGCTGTTGAAAAACCTCTAACCAATGGCTGGCGCGCTCACTGCCCGCCAC
>DATGTB010000173.1:0-2622 GCA_035302065.1 Paenalcaligenes sp.
ACCGGCGCGCAGAGCCGGCAACATCCCGGTAGCATTGTTGACACGCATCACGGGGGTGGGCAGCGCCTGGGAAAACTGCCCCTTGGTGGAATGGGTAAAATGCCACTGGGTGCCATGCCGGTGATACACATAAAGCAAAATTCGGTGCTCGAGCAAATCAATGGGATGCGTTGGCGCACCATGATGTTCTATATAATGCGGTGCGGCCACCAGCATGGAGCCAATATCGCAACAACGACGTGCCAATAAACTGGAATCTGCCAACTGAGTTATACGTAACGCTAGGTCAAAGCGCTCACGCACGATATCCACTATACGATCATCAAACTGAATATCAAGCTCGACGCCAGGATGTGCACGCATAAACTGAGGCAGAATGGGCGCCAAAGTAGAGATACCAAAGGACATGGGTGAAGACATCCGTATCACACCCGATAGCTGCTCTGACTGCTCCAGGATTTCGGCCTCTATTTCCTTACCCTGTTCGAGCAAACTCTGCGCCCGCTCAAGTACTGCCTGCCCAGTATTGGTCAAACTCATCTGTCGTGAGGTGCGATGCAGCAAGGTAATCCCTGTACGCTCCTCAAGCCGTGCAATCGCCTTTGACACCGTTGCCTGGGACAGTCCAAGCCGCTCGGCAGCCCGTGCAAAAGAGCCCTCATCTGCTACCGTAGCAAAAATTGCCCATGCATCAAAATCTGGAAGTTTTTGCATTCAAATTCACATGATCTTGTTTTTGGAAAGGATGGTATTCGATTTTTTGTCTTCTCAGGCCGCTGCCGGCCGCTTACACTTTAATCATCCACTTTAACATTCCCTTGACATGATCAGGAGCGACACCATGATAGAATGCCGACCCTTTGACCAGTTAGGCCAAACCCAAATCGATTGGCTACACGCTCGGCACCATTTTTCCTTTGGTCGCTACCGTGATGCTGATCGCATCCACTGGGGCACGCTCAGAGTCTGGAATGATGACCTCATCCAGGCCCAGAGCGGCTTTGACCCCCACCCGCATGACAATATGGAAATCATCACCTATGTGCGTACGGGGGCGATTAGCCACCGGGATAGCCTGGGCAACAGCGGACGCACCGCAGCAGGTGATGTGCAAGTCATGAGTGCTGGCTCAGGCATTGTGCACTCGGAATACAACCACGAGGATGTGGATACCACCCTTTTTCAAATATGGATTTTACCTGAAAGCACGGATCAGCCGCCCGCCTGGGGCACACGAGAGTTCCCCAAACAGGAGCGTTCTGGTCAGCTGGTCGCTTTGGCGAGCGGCTATGTACAAGATACAGATGCTCTGCCTATCCGGACCCGCTCACGAGTTTCGGGAGCCACTTTGAAGGCCGGGCAAAAGATTATTTATCAATTTGAACATCCGGGCCGTTATGGTTATCTCGTCCCGGCCACTGGCGCTGTCAGTGTCAATGGCATTGAGCTGCAGACCCGTGATGGTGGCGCAATTACCGGGGAAAAGCAAATTGAGATTGTCGCCCTTGACGATGCCGAGATTGTACTGGTGGATACCCCCGCCCTGCCCGGTCAAGATTAATTTTTTTATTCATTTTCATGAAGGTTCAACGAATGAAGGATACTTTTCTAAATGCTTTAAAAAGACGTCGCAGTCAGTACGCCTTGGGTCCCAACGTCCAACTCAGCCCAGCTGAAATACAGGCCCTGGTGACAGAAACCTTGCGCCACACGCCCTCTGCCTTTCACTCACAAAGCTCACGTGCGATCCTTTTATTTGGACAAGAAAGCGAGCGACTATGGCAGCTCATAGAAGATCATCTGCGCGCCATTGCACCGGCAGAAAACTTTGCTGCCACCGAGGACAAGCTCAGAGGCTTTGCTGCAGGTGCGGGCACCCTCCTGTTTTTCGAAGACCAGCAGGTGGTTGAGGCGCTGCAAAAGCGCTATGCCTTATATGCAGAACATTTCCCGGTGTGGTCCGAACACGCCAGCGGCATGGCGCAACTGGCCGTCTGGACCGCCCTGGCCAATGCCAATATCGGTGCTAGCCTACAGCACTACCTCCCTTTTGCTGATGAAGCCATCAAGGCCCAATGGGATATCCCCAGCCACTGGCAGCTACGGGCCCAGATGCCCTTTGGCTCCATAGAAGGTGAGCCCATGGAGAAAACCTTTATTGAGGATGAGGAGCGCGTCAAGGTATTTGCCTGACAGCACCTCTAGCCCGGGCGCCCATCTGCACGGGTAGCCCACAAGGGCACGGTATACAGGGCCACAAACCAGGCATAGGCCAGGATAACCAGCAACAGGCTACTGTGATAAGCACCGAGTGCTGCCGATGGCCATACCCACAGCATGAGTCCCCGGATGAGACCAGCCAAGAACACAGCTATCAGGGCAGCACTTAACCCCGGCAAGGCCTTGATCGGCCGGCCGGTATGCCCCAGACTAACGCGGGCAATCATGGCCAGGATCATCCCCAGGATGCCATTAATCGTGAGTAAATGCAGGGCATAATCCACAGGAATGAGCCCCCAAAGGGACAGCAGCCACAACAAGGCGCCCAGCATCACAAACAAATAACTCAGATGCAGCCCCCACAATAAGGGCTGATGCCAGCTCAGGTTGAGCTTCCAGCTC
>DATGTB010000174.1:0-6892 GCA_035302065.1 Paenalcaligenes sp.
CAGGCGTGGGTAGCATAAAGTGCATTTCTCGGACTTGCCCGTTGACCAGTTGTAATAGATCTTTTTATAAGGGCAGCCCGATACACACATGCGCCAGCCGCGGCATTTCTCCTGGTCGATGAGCACCACACCGTCCTCTTCACGCTTATATATGGCGCCAGACGGACAGGAGGCCACACAGGTCGGATTCAGGCAATGCTCACACAAGCGAGGTAAATACATCATAAAGGTATTTTCATACTCGCCGTAAATTTCCTTTTGTACGCCTTCAAAGTTGTAGTCCTGAGAGCGCTTGGCAAACTCACCACTTAGGATTTCCTCCCAGTTGGGGCCCCATTCTATTTTCTCCATGCGCTCCCCACTGATCACCGAGCGCGGACGTGCTGTTGGAAAGGCCTTCATTTCGGGAGCCGATTTGAGGTGATCGTAATCGTAATCAAAGGGTTCGTAAAAATCGTCAATCTCGGGTAAATGGGGGTTGGCAAAAATATTGGCCAAAATGCGCCATTTGCCGCCTTGTTTGGGCTGTAGTTTGCCACTCGAAGTGCGTACCCAGCCCCCCTTCCAGCGTTTCTGGTTTTCCCAGTCTTTGGGGTAGCCGATGCCCGGTTTGGTTTCCACATTATTAAACCAGGCATATTCTACGCCCTCACGGCTCGTCCATACATTTTTACAGGTCACTGAGCAGGTATGGCACCCGATGCATTTATCCAGGTTTAACACCATTGCAATCTGTGCACGTATTTTCATTCTGTGGCCTCCGTAATCTGGGCTTTGCTGTCAATTCCTGCCTGTGCAGGTTCGTCCAGCCAGTCAATCTTTTTCATTTTGCGCAGGATGACAAACTCATCACGGTTTGCACCTACGGTACCGTAATAATTAAAGCCATAAGATAATTGGCCGTAGCCCCCTATCATGTGCGTGGGTTTAAGTACGGTACGTGTCACTGAGTTGTGAATACCGCCGCGCAGACCGGTGACCTCACTGCCTGGAGTATTGATGATTTTCTCCTGGGCATGATACATGAACATGGAGCCATCCTTGATGCGCTGACTTACTACAGCACGGGCGGTAATGGCACCGTTACTATTAAAGACCTCTACCCAGTCGTTATCGACGAGGTTAGCCTTGCGGGCGTCATTTTCAGAAATCCACACAACAGGACCGCCGCGGTTTAAAGTCAACATCAGCAGGTTATCAGTGTAGGTGGAGTGAATGCCCCACTTTTGGTGTGGTGTTAAAAAGTTCAGTACCAAATGTGGCTCGTTGGCGCGCAGGGATTTGGTCGCTGCCTCACCCAGGGTTTTCAAATCTACAGGGGGACGCCAGGTGACCAGAGACTCCCCAAATGCGCGCATCCACTGGTGGTCCTGATAAAGCTGCTGACGCCCGGAAATAGTGCGCCAGGGAATAAGCTCGTGTACATTGGTCCAGCCGGCATTATATGAGACCTCCTCACTTTCGATACCGGACCAGGTGGGTGAGGTGATGATTTTGCGTGGTTGCTCGGCGATATCCCGGAAACGGATCTTTTCATCCTCTTTGGGCTTGGCCAAATGGGTATGATCCCGACCGGTGATCTTGCTCAAAGCCTCCCAGGCTCTGACCGCCACTTCGCCATTGGTTTCAGGCGCCAACATGAGTACGGTTTCTGCTGCGTCAATCGCAGAATCGATGCGAGCCAATCCGTGGCTCTCACCGTCCTCGAGCACCTTGCCGTTAAGGGCCTGCAAGTTCTTGACCTCGGTCTTGGTATCCCAGCTGATGCCTTTACCGCCGTTGCCCAACTCCGCCATCAAAGGTCCAAGCGAGGTAAAGCGCTTATAGACATTGGGGTAATCGCGCTCAATCTCGATATAGGCAGGAGCGGTTACGCCAGGAATCAGATCACATTCACCTTTTTTCCAGTCTCGTACCTCAGGTTGCTTGATTTCCCCGGGGCTATCATGCTGCAAGGGCAGCTGTACGACATCAGTCTCTACTCCCAGGATTTCGGGTGCAATCGCAGAAAACTTTTTCGCAATTTCCTTGAAAATCTCCCAATCTGATTTAGACTCATAAGCCGGATCAATGGCTGCCTGCAAGGGATGGATAAAGGGATGCATATCCGAAGTGTTCAGATCATCCTTTTCGTACCAGCTAGCGGTTGGCAAAACAATATCCGAGTAAACTGCTGTGGTGGACATGCGAAAATCAATGGTGACCAGCAAATCCAACTTGCCCTCTGGCGCCTCATCGTGCCATTTGGCCTCTATGGGCTTGGCCTGGCCTTGTTCACCCAAATCCTTGCCTTGCACACCATGATCTGTGCCCAGTAGGTGTTTGAGGAAGTACTCATGCCCTTTACCTGAGGAGCCCAGCAGGTTGGAACGCCATACAAAGAGGTTGCGTGGCCAGTTTTCCGGCGCATCCGGATCCTCGCAAGCCATTTCCAGCTCACCAGATTTGAGGTTTTGAGCAACGTAATCTGCCGCCTTCATGCCTGCTGCCTTGGCCGCCTTGGCGACCTCAAGCGGGTTGGTCTTCAGTTGCGGTGCGGAGGGCAACCACCCCATACGCTCGGCCCTGATGTTGTAATCAATGAGACTCAAATCCTCCCAGTCCCCCTCGGGTGCTGTCGGTGAAATGATGTCTCGAGTGGTTATGGTCTCATAACGCCACTGATCAGTGTGCGCATACCAGGCAGAGGTGGAGTTCATGTGACGAGGTGGACGCGCCCAGTCAAGGGCAAAGGCCAATGCCGTCCAGCCTGTTTGGGGACGCAGCTTTTCCTGCCCTACGTAGTGAGACCAGCCGCCACCGGACTGCCCGACGCAACCGCACATGACTAGCATATTAATAACCGAGCGGTAGGTCATGTCCATGTGATACCAGTGGTTCACCCCCGCTCCGATAATGACCATTGAACGGCCATTGGTCTTTTCGGCATTGGTGGCAAATTCACGGGCCACCTGGATGATTTTGTCTTGCTCAACGCCGGTGATTTTCTCGGCCCACGCCGGGGTAAAGGGGATATCCTCGCTGTATTCTTTGGCTACATTGCCGCCACCAAAGCCCCGGTCAAGGCTGTAGTTAGCGCACAGCAAGTCAAAGACGGTAGTCACCAACACCTCGCTGCCATCAGCAAGCTGAATGCGTTTGGCGGGGACGTTGCGCGTCAATATCTCGCCGCGGTCATCAACCACAAAATCCTGTGTGGCCTGCCCGCCAAAAAACGGGAAGTCTACTGCGGCTATTTCGTGTTCGTCCTCGGCCAAGCTTAGCTGTAGCTCGATCTCTTGGCCCTGGGCCTGGTTTTCCAGATTCCACTTGCCCTCCTCACCCCATCTGAATCCGATGGAGCCGTTCGGTACGACCAATTGTTTGCTACGACTGTCAATACCGATGGTTTTCCACTCAGGATTGTTGCTTTCTCCCAGATTGCCGGCCAAATCACTGGCTCGCAATTGCTTGCCTGCGACATAACGATCGCCTTTTTTCTCCAACTGTACAAGCAAAGGCATGTCCGTGTAGCGGCGGCAATAATCAGCAAAATACGGCACCTCACGATTGAGATGATATTCTCGCAAAATCACATGACCAAAAGCCATGCCCAAAGCCGAATCCGTACCCTGCTTGGGGTTTAACCAGATATCACCAAATTTGGCCGCTTCCGAATAGTCCGGGCAGATGACTGCGCTTTTAGTGCCTTTGTAGCGCACCTCGGTATAGAAATGCGCATCAGGAGTTCGGGTCTGTGGAACATTGGAACCCCAAATCAGCAAATAGCCAGAGTTATACCAGTCCGCAGACTCAGGTACATCTGTTTGCTCGCCCCAGGTTTGGGGGCTGGCCGGCGGCAAATCACAATACCAATCATAAAAGGACATGCAAGTCCCGCCTATCAACGAGAGATAGCGGGTCCCGGCGGCATAGGAAATCATTGACATGGCTGGGATGGGAGAAAACCCAAAGACCCGATCCGGCCCATACTCTTTGATGGTATAGGCATTGGCTGCAGCGATGATCTCGGTGACCTCATCCCAACTCGCCCGCACCAGCCCCCCTTTGCCCCGGATACGGGTATAACTTTCACGGGCTACGGGATCATTTTGAATTTCCCGCCAGGCCTGTATCGGGCTGAGGGTTTTTCTCTTGTCACGCCATAGCCGCATCAAGCGCCCACGAACCAAAGGGGTTTTCACCCGATTGGCGCTATAGAGATACCAGCTATAGGAGGCACCCCGAGCACAACCGCGAGGTTCATGGTTAGGTAAATCAGGCCGTGTACGTGGGTAATCTGTTTGTTGAGTCTCCCAGGTCACGATGCCGGATTTGACAAAAATTTTCCAGGAGCAAGAGCCAGTACAATTCACCCCGTGGGTAGAACGCACGACTTTGTCATGCTGCCAACGACGTCGATAAACATCCTCCCAGTCCCTATTTTCTATCGTTGTTTGTCCATGCCCTTGTGCAAAGGTGTCTTTGCGCTGGGTGCTCAGAAAGTTCAATCTATCTAAAAGATGGCTCATACAGCCTCCTTTATACTGTGTAGTAACTTTTTAAATCTGCAAACTTCATTTTGTACATGATTCAAGTCTGTGCCTGCCCTGGGGGAGATGCAGGACCGGCAGTGGTCTGTCTGCGCTCGATGTCATACAGCATGCCCCCTTTGCGGGTGTAATAAAACCAGGTAATGGCCAGACATAGGGCATAAAAAGCCACAAAAGCCCATAATGCGGCTTGTGCATTGCCGGTCAGCCCGATTGAGGTACCGAAAGCTTTGGGGATAAAAAATCCACCATAGGCACCAATTGCACTGCTAAAAGCAATGATGGCTGCGGATTCACGTTCGGCCTGCGGGCGCTGCTGATTGGCGTCAAAATGGGGAAATATGCGGGCAACCTCCTTGCGCATGATGACGGGTATCATCTGGAAAGTTGAAGCATTACCCACCCCGGTAAAGAAGAACATCAACATGAAGCCGAGGAAAAATACGGTAAACAGATTAGCCTTCAGGGACCAGATGACCAGCAGTACGGACAGAATCATGCCCACAAACACCCAAAAGGTCACTCGGCCACCGCCTACCCTATCTGAAATCCAACCGGTACCGGCACGACTGAGCGCGCCAACCAGCGGGCCCAGAAAGACAAATTTCATGATGTTGATATCTGGAAAAGCCAAGCGGGCCAACAGCGGAAACCCGGCTGAATAACCGATAAAGCTACCAAAGGTTCCCACATATAACACACACATAATCCAGTTGTGGGCCCGTCCGAAAATCACCGCCTGCTCACGGAAGCTGGATTTGACATCAGCAATATCATCCATCCCCCACCAGGCTGCGATAGTTGAGGCTATAACCAGCGGCACCCAAATGAAACCGGCATTTTGAATCCAAATCTTTTGCCCATCCGAGAGCAGCTGCGGAGCCCCGCCAAGCGCTCCAAATACCCCGGCTGTTACCACCAAAGGTACCAGGAACTGCATCACAGAAACCCCCAGATTGCCAAGCCCGGCGTTTAAGGCTAAGGCATTGCCCTTTTCTTTGCGCGGGAAAAAGAAGCTGATATTAGCCATGGAAGAGGCGAAATTAGCCCCGCCCAGACCGCAAAGCAAAGCCAACACGACAAATATCAAATACGGCGTGCTTGGATCTTGCACTGCGTAACCAATACCCAGGGCAGGAATCAGCAAAGAAGCTGTCGATAAAGTCGTCCATAAACGACCCCCGAATATCGGCACCACAAAGCTATAAAAGATACGCAAGGTAGCCCCGGAAAGTGCCGGCAAGGCAGCCAGCCAGAACAACTGATCTTGGCTAAAGTCAAAGCCGATAGCCGGCAGCTGCGCCACCACCACGGACCAGACCATCCACACCGCAAAGGCCAATAACAAGGCCGGGATGGAGATCCAGAGATTGCGTTGTGCGATACGGCGACCCTTTTCCTGCCAAAACACCGGATCCTCGGGATTCCACTCTGGTAGCCCTTTGGGCATGGCTGTAGTCTTGGGGTCATGTATTTCCTTGAGCTCAGGCAAGGAAGGCAAGGAGTCGAGCGCCTCACCATGCGCCCGGCGCTCCATCGCACGGATGGCAAAGTGCATCCACAATAACGAGACAGCAACCAGCAGGAACAACAGCGCAAAGGCCGCAGTCCAGATACCGGTGATCTCGAGCAGGGCACCAAACACAATAGGCAAAACAAAGCCACCCAAACCACCGATCATGCCCACCAAACCGCCTACTGAGCCCACATGATCTGGGTAGTAAACAGGGATATGGCGGTATACAGCAGCCTTACCCAGGCTCATGAAAAAGCCCAGGGCAAACATGGTGATGATAAAGGGCCACAAACCCATACGGGTAGAAAACTCTATGGGGCCATGAATGCCATGAATCACATAATCCGTGGGCGGATAAGAAAGCATGAATAAAAACAGGAGCGAGAACCCGAAGGTCCAGTACATCACTGCGCGCGCCCCAAAGCGATCAGAGAGCACCCCGCCGTACATGCGAAAGACACTTGCTGCCAAACTGAAACTGGCCGCTGCTATTCCCGCCACGCGAACATCCACCCCATACACCTGCACCAGATAATGAGGTAACCAAAGCGCCAAGGCGACAAAACCACCAAAAACATAGAAATAATAGAGGGAAAATCGCCAGGCCTGCAGCTTTTTAAGGGGGGCAAACTGCTCTGCTAGTGAAGGAGCCTGAACGCCCTGGGCCTTACGTTTGGTGAACTCCGGATCATCTTTGGCAAGGAAATAAAACAGCACCCCCATGATGATGATGGCATAGGCCCATAGGTTGGCGACTAGGGCCCAGCCCCCTATCAGCATGATAAACGGGGCGAGAAAAGTCGTCAGGGCCGCACCAACATTGCCCATGCCGAAAATGCCCAAA
>DATGTB010000175.1:0-5721 GCA_035302065.1 Paenalcaligenes sp.
CTATCTGTATGGCGCAAATGCGGCGTACGTCGAGGATCTTTATGAGCGCTATCTACAGGACCCGGCCCAAATACCGGAGTTTTGGCGCAATTATTTTGATAGTTTGCAAAATCTGCCTGCGGTAGACGGCAAAGAGTCTACCCGGGATCAGGCGCACGGTCCAGTAATTCAGTCATTTGCCGAGCGCGCCAGATCAAATGGCTTTCGCCGAGCTATTGCAACCCAGGACCTGTCCATCGCCATGAAACAGGTCTCGGTGCAATCCCTGATTTCAGCCTACCGTTCATTAGGTGTGCGGGTTGCCACTCTGGACCCGCTGCAGCGCAGCGAGCGTCCCCAGTACCCCGAGCTTGACCCGGCTTTTTATGGCTTGACCGAGGCTGACCTCGATCAGTTGTATTCCTCCACCAACACATATTTTAATGATCGTGACACAATGACCCTGCGCGATATGTTGCAGGCTTTGAAAGCAACCTACTGCCAGACCATTGGTTACGAATACATGCATATCTCCAACCCTGAGGCCAAGCGCTGGATTCAAGAGCGCATCGAGCCGGTACAGGGTCGTTTTGAATTTACGGCCGATGAAAAGCGCAATATCCTGCAGCAGTTAACCGAGGCTGAGGGATTGGAGCGTTTTTTGCATACCAAATACGTAGGACAAAAGCGCTTCTCCCTCGAGGGGGGCGAGAGCTTTATTGCGTGCATGGATGAGTTAGTTAATCACGGGGGGGCCAAGGGCGTCCAGGAAATCGTGGTTGGCATGGCGCATCGTGGGCGTCTCAATATGCTCGTTAATATCATGGGCAAAATGCCGGCCGATTTATTTGCCGAGTTTGAGGGCAAGCACCCTGACGATATCACTGAAGGTGATGTGAAATACCACAATGGCTTTTCCAGTGATTTATCCACCAGAGGCGGGCCGATACATCTATCCCTGGCTTTTAACCCTTCGCACCTGGAGATTGTCAATCCAGTAGTTGAGGGGAGTACCCGAGCCCGCCAAGACCGCCGGGGCGATAGCCGGGGACAGCAGGTCGTACCCGTGCTGGTACATGGCGATGCGGCCTTTGCGGGTCAGGGGGTCGTTCAGGAAACCCTGAACTTTGCACAGACGCGCGGCTATGGCACCGGGGGTACGGTGCATATCGTCATCAATAACCAGATTGGGTTTACCACCTCGGATCCGCGTGATACACGCTCTTCGCTGTATTGTACTGATGTGGTCAAGATGATCGAGGCGCCGGTATTTCATGTCAATGGTGATGACCCAGAGGCAGTGGCTTTTGTGACTCGCCTGGCGCTGGATTATCGCCAGCGTTTTAATCATGATGTTGTGATTGATATTGTTTGCTTTCGCAAATTGGGCCACAACGAGCAGGATACTCCATCACTGACTCAACCCCTGATGTACAAAAAAATCAGTGAGCATCCGGGTACACGTAAATTGTACGCCGACAAGCTGGTTGCCCAGGGGGTTCTGAATGAGGATGAGCCCGGGGAGATGGTCAAGGCCTATCGCAGCCTCATGGAGGATGGGCAGCGCACCATCGAGCAGGTGCTAACAGATTATAAGAACAAATACGCTACTGACTGGACGCCGTTCCTGGGTGCCAAGTGGACTGACCACGCTGATACTGGGGTGCCACTGGCTGAATTGCAGCGCATTGGTGAGCGCATTGCCACTGTTCCGGAGGGATTCCAGGTACATAATCTCCTGCGCCGCCTGCTGGATAATCGCATGGCAATGGCGCGCGGCGAGATGGATGTGGACTGGGGTATGGCAGAGCACCTTGCTTTTGCAACCCTGTTGGCTAATGGCTATGCCGTGCGCTTATCTGGCCAGGACTCTGGTCGCGGTACCTTTGCACACAGGCATTCCGTTTTGCATGATCAATTCCGTGAGCGCTGGGACCATGGTACCTATATCCCCTTGCAGCATGTCGCCGAAAATCAGGCCAGTTTTACTGTGATCGATTCTGTGCTTTCCGAGGAGGCGGTATTGGGCTTTGAGTATGGTTACTCTACGGCTGAGCCCAATGTTCTGACGATTTGGGAGGCGCAGTTTGGTGATTTTGCTAATGGCGCCCAGGTGGTCATCGACCAGTTTATTTCCTCAGGTGAAGCCAAGTGGGGGCGCCATTGTGGCTTGACCCTGATGCTGCCGCATGGCTACGAGGGGCAGGGGCCAGAGCACTCATCGGCTCGTATCGAGCGCTTTCTGCAGCTTTGTGCAGATAATAATATGCAGGTGATACAGCCTACCACTGCAGCGCAGATCTTTCATGTCCTGCGCCGTCAGATGATTCGTCCTTTCCGCAAGCCGTTGATTTTGATGACGCCCAAGTCCTTGCTGCGTCACAGAGGGGCCAATTCACCCCTCGAGAAGCTCGCTGATGGCCACTTCCAGCCGGTTATTGGTGAGGTGGATGAGTCGATTAAGCCTGATGAGGTCACTCGCGTCATGATTTGTTCGGGACGGGTCTATTATGATTTGGTCGAACAACGCCAAGAGCGCGAGCGCAACGATGTGGCGATTATTCGCATAGAACAGCTGTATCCTTTCGGACACAAGGAGTTCAAGGCTGAAATGCATAAATACGCCCATGTCAAGGAGTTTGTGTGGGTTCAGGATGAGCCTCAGAATCAGGGGCCCTGGTTCTATGTTCAGCACCATATTTTTGAGCATATGGATGAGGGACAGCGTTTGAGCTATGCTGGCCGTCAGCCTTCGGCTTCGCCTGCAGTGGGGTATTTGGCCAAGCATGTCGAGCAGCAAAAGGCGCTGTTAGACCAGGCATTTGCACCTCGCTTGCGTGGTTTTGCCCTGAGCAAGTAAATCAGCCCACTAACTTGTACATGTATTTAACTATCACTTTATAAAGAAACGGAATAATTATGGCGATCAAAGATGTTTTAGTCCCTGAACTGTCTGAGTCAGTAGCAGAGGCAACCCTGCTGGAGTGGAAAAAACAGCCAGGCGAGGCTGTCGAGGCAGATGAAATCCTCATTGAGGTGGAAACGGACAAGGTGGTGCTGGAGGTGCCGGCACCTGCGTCAGGCGTACTGGCCGAGATTATCAAGGGTGATGGCAGCACTGTGCTGGCGGGCGAGGTGCTTGCTCGCATCGATACCGAGGCTCAGCCCAGTGCTGAGCCCGCAGCTGGGCCTGATACCACAGAACAGGCCGCTGAGCAGCCTGCCACTGCGACCGTTGAAAAAACCGTAGTTGCTGCCTCTCCGGCAGCCAGCAAGATTCTCACTGAAAAGGGCATTGAGGTCTCTGAGGTGCAGGGCACCGGGCGAGATGGCCGCGTGACCAAAGCCGATGCCCAAGCCGCCGAGCAGCAGCGTGCAGCAGTTCCGGCAGCGGTAGCTCCTGCACCAACAGGTACCTCGCTGGATGGCCGTCCCGAGCAGCGTGTACCCATGAGCCGTTTGCGGGCTCGTATCGCCGAGCGTTTATTGCAATCCCAGCAGGAAAATGCCATTTTGACCACCTTTAACGAGGTCAATATGCAGGCTGTGATGGATTTACGCCGCCAGTACCGCGACCAGTTTGAAAAAGAGCATGGTGTGCGCCTGGGCTTCATGTCTTTCTTTGTCAAGGCTGCGGTACATGCCCTCAAGAAATATCCAATCGTCAATGCGTCGGTGGATGGCACGGATGTTGTTTACCACGGTTATTTTGATATTGGTATTGCAGTGAGCAGCCCACGCGGACTGGTCGTCCCAATTTTGCGCAATGTAGACCAGTTATCCATTGCTGAGATTGAGGCCCAAATCGCTGATTTTGGCGCCCGCGCCCAAGAAGGCAAGCTGACCCTTGATGAGCTCACAGGCGGTACGTTCTCAATTTCCAACGGTGGGGTCTTTGGCTCCTTGTTATCAACGCCAATTATCAACCCCCCGCAGTCAGCGATTCTGGGGATTCACGCCACCAAAGAGCGTCCAGTGGTAGAAAACGGCGAAATCGTTATCCGCCCCATGAATTATCTGGCCCTGTCTTATGACCATAGAATCATTGATGGTCGTGAGGCGGTTTTATCTTTGATCGCCATGAAAGAGGCTTTGGAAGATCCACAGCGTTTGCTGCTCGACCTTTAAGCACTGCGCCTTTTTCGTATTTTTTGAAAGCCACGCATTCAAGATGAATGCGTGTGCCTTTTGTGTTCGTTAGGAAAAATTATGGCAAAACAATTTGATGTGGTCGTCATTGGTGCCGGTCCAGGTGGTTATATTGCCGCAATCAGGGCTGCACAACTCGGGTTTTCAGTGGCATGTGTAGATGAGTGGTCCAACAAGGACGGTAAGCCAGCACCTGGCGGTACCTGTACAAATATCGGTTGTATTCCCTCCAAGGCGTTATTGCAGTCCTCTGAGCATTATGAGCAGGCAAAAAATGATTTTGCCGATCACGGGATTGAGGTCAAGGGGCTCAAGCTAGATATTGATACGTTCCTGGGCCGCAAGGACACCGTGGTGGATCAAAATAATCAAGGGATTATTTATTTGTTCAGAAAGAACAAGGTAAATTATTTTCACGGCAAGGCTTCTTTCAAGGCCAAGGTGGATAATGGCTGGGCCATTACCGTACAGGGCAAGGAGGATGCCGAGTTAATCGCCAAGCATGTGGTCATTGCCACAGGCTCCAACCCACGTGCTTTGCCCGGGTTGGACTTTGATGAGGAAACCATCCTGTCCAATGATGGGGCATTGAGTTTGCCCAAGGTTCCCAAAAAACTGGGGGTGATTGGTGCTGGCGTGATTGGCCTGGAGCTGGGTAGCGTATGGCGTCGTCTTGGGTCCGAGGTGACCATTCTTGAGGGGATGACCGATTTTCTCGCTGCCGCGGATCGTGATGTGGCTAAGGAGGCGCTCAAGTTACTTACCAAACAGGGCCTGAAAATAGAGCTGGGTGCCAAGGTAAATGATGTCGAGAAAGCCAAATCCGGAGTGAAAGTAGAATACGCAGATAGCGAGGGCAAGGAGCAAAAGCTCAAGGTAGATAAACTGATTGTCGCCATAGGCCGGGTACCCAATACCGAGGGTCTGGGGGCTGATACGGTAGGTCTGAAGCTCGATGAGCAAGGGTTTATCGTGGTCGATGAGGATTGTCGGACCAACCTGCCCAACGTTTGGGCGGTTGGGGATGTAGTGCGCGGCCCCATGTTGGCGCACAAGGCTGAGGATGAAGGCGTCGCAGTAGCTGAGCGGATTGCCGGACAGCAACCACATGTGAATTTCAATACGATTCCGTGGGTTCTGTACACCGCACCCGAGATCGCCTGGGTTGGGCAGACCGAGCAGGCCCTCAAAAAAGAAGGACGAGACTACAAGGTCGGCAGTTTCCCCTTCATGGCCAACGGTCGTGCCCGTTCTCTGGGTATTATTGATGGCTTTATCAAGGTTCTGGCAGACGCAAAAACTGACGAGGTGCTTGGGGTTCATATGGTAGGGCCGCAGGTTTCCGAGTTGATTGCCGAGGCTGTGGCTATTATGGAGTTTAAGGGGGCTGCCGAGGATATTGCGCGCATTTGTCATGCGCATCCAACATTATCCGAGTCGCTACGAGAGGCAGCTTTGGCAGTGGACAAGCGTGCCCTGAACTTCTAACCGAACAGTTTTGATGGTTCGATGTTGCACTCAAGGGCTGTGTTATGCAGCCTTTGAGTGTTTATCAGTTTTTGTTTTGATGATTTTTTATGACCATCCTTGAAA
>DATGTB010000176.1:0-9358 GCA_035302065.1 Paenalcaligenes sp.
CGCTCAGCGCAGGGCGAGACCCAACTCAGTGTGCAGTGCGATAATACAGTGGCTGCAGGCTGTGTGCGTATCGCCACTGCCTTTGATACTACTGTCGGCTTGGGTAGCGCTTTTGGCAAATTGACTGTGGAGCGTGTGTAATATGGAGTGGCTAACTGCAATTCATGGTTTTGGCGAGGGGTTGCTCGGACCAACCTTGTGGTATGTGGTCTGGACAGTGATCAAGATTTTGTGTATCGCCTTGCCAGTAATTATTTTAGTGGCCTACCTCACTTATTGGGAGCGCAAGATGATTGCTTTCATGCATGTGCGCAGAGGGCCCAATCGTGTTGGTTTCAAGGGCTTGTTACAGCCATTTGCCGATGTATTCAAGCTGCTCACCAAGGAGGTCATTGTGCCCTCCAAGGCCAACCGGGTGTTATTTATCCTGGCACCTATTGTGACACTGATGCCGGCGCTGGCGGCTTGGGCGGTCATCCCTTTTGGGCCCGAGCTGGTGCTGGCAGACGTCAATGCCGGGCTACTTTATATTTTGGCCATTACGTCATTGGGAGTTTATGGGGTGGTGGTTGCGGGTTGGGCCTCCAACTCCAAATACGCCTTGCTTGGCGGATTACGGGCGGCCGCCCAGGTGCTCTCTTATGAGCTGGCCATTGGTTTTATACTGGTGACGGTTCTGTTGGTATCAGGGACCCTTAATTTGAACGGCATTGTGCTGGGGCAGGACCAGGGGCTGTTTGCCGGTTACGGGGTGAATATCCTGTCCTGGAATTGGATCCCGTTACTGCCCTTGTTTGTTATTTATGTCATTGCGGCAGTAGCAGAAACGAACCGCCACCCCTTTGATGTGGTCGAGGGGGAGTCCGAGATTGTGGCCGGTCCGATGGTAGAGTATTCCGGGATGGGCTTTGCCCTGTTTTTCCTGGGTGAGTATGCCAACATGATTTTCCTGTCTGCTTTGGCCTCTATCATGTTTTTGGGTGGCTGGTTGCCACCGCTGGATTTCGCACCATTTACCTGGGTTCCGGGCTGGCTCTGGCTTGGATTGAAGACCTTTGTGGTGGTTTCAATGTTCATCTGGTTCCGTGCGACATTCCCACGTTATCGTTATGACCAAATCATGCGTTTGGGGTGGAAGGTATTCATCCCGCTGACCGGGGTTTGGTTGCTTGTCGTAGCGATCTGGATGCAAACGCCCTGGAATATTTGGCATTAAGGTAGGGGGCAAATATGGAAGCAATTAAAGATTTTTTTGGCAGTTTGATGTTGTCCGAGATGTTGAAGGGCATGCGACTGACGGGGCGCTATTTTTTCCGCAGAAAGGTGACGATTTATTACCCTGTGGAAAAGACCCCCACATCGCCCCGATTTAGAGGCCTGCATGCGTTACGTCGTTATCCCAACGGCGAAGAACGCTGTATTGCCTGCAAATTGTGTGAGGCTGTGTGTCCTGCTCTGGCCATTACTATTGAGTCTCATGCACGTGAGGACGGCACGCGCCGTACTACCCGCTACGATATTGATTTGGCAAAGTGTATCTTTTGCGGTTTTTGCGAGGAGAGCTGTCCGGTGGACTCCATTGTGGAAACACATATTCATGAGTACCACGGGGAAAAGCGCGGTGATTTGTATTACACCAAGGATATGCTGCTGGCCATTGGCGATCGTTACGAAAAAGAAATTGCCGAGCGTCGCGAAATTGACGCTCCATATCGTTAAGGCAGGAACTCAGATATGACTTTTGCAACCATTCTGTTTTATGTATTGGCTTTTGTCCTGGTGGTGGCAGCCGTGCGAGTAGTTACGGCCAGAAGCCCTGTTGTGGCCGTGCTTCATCTGATTTTGGCGTTTTTCACAGCGGCCATGATCTGGATGACCATGGGCGCTGAGTTTCTGTCACTACTACTGGTGGTGGTGTACGTCGGTGCGGTGATGGTGATGTTTATCTTTGTCATCATGCTACTGAATTTACGGCAGGCGGACACCATCCGTACTCAGTTACGTGCTCACTTGCCCCTGACCCTTATTATCGGTGCGGTGATGGTGCTGGAGATGGCCTTTGTGCTGACGCGTTCCTTTATGGACGCCGGCCCCAAGGTGGTCTTGTCCGATGACCATAATAACGTTCAGGCCATTGGTGAGTTAATGTTTACCAAGTATGCTTTTGCAGTCGAGGTCGGTGGGGTGGTCTTGCTGGTGGGCATGGTATCAGCGATTGCGTTGACCTTGCGCCGCCGTAGTGATGTCATTCGTACCGATGCCGGCAAGCAGGTACGTGTGCGACGCGATGAGCGTTTGCGTATTGTCTCCATGCCTGCTGAGCAGCGTGAGCAGACCCCTTCGAGGAATTCGTCAGGAGAGCAGTCGTGATGACATTGAGTTTGCCGCATTATTTGGTGCTCGGCGCAATCTTGTTTACTGTGGGCCTTTTAGGGTTTTTCCTTAATCGTCGAAATCTTATCATCCTGCTCATGTCGGTGGAGTTGATTTTGCTGTCCGCAAATTTCAATTTCATCGCCTTTTCGGCATGGTTTGGGGATGTCTCGGGACAGATTTTCGTTTTCTTTGTGTTAACGGTAGCAGCAGCGGAGGCGGCCATTGGCTTGGCCATATTGGTCTTGTTATTCCGCAACCTGAATACGATTAACGTAGAAAAACTTGATCAGCTCAAGGGTTGATGGGATAGCACATTATGGACACACCAAGCATATTTCTGATTATTGCTTTTGCTCCCCTGGTCGCTGCCTTGCTGGCAGGCTTATTTGGCACAGGATTTTTGGGTCGCTTTGTCTGCAAGAAGGGCGCCCATAGTCTGACCATCCTGGGGGTTTTGATTTCCTTCATCGGCTCGGTCATGGTGTTGTTGCAAACCGTTGGTGGCATGACCTTTGACGGGGCCGTCTACACCTGGTCCGAGATTGGCGGAGTCAAATGGCAGATTGGGTTTCTGATTGACAATCTGACCGCCATTATGATGGTGGTAGTGACTTCGGTCTCCCTGATGGTGCATATTTACACCATGGGGTATATGGCTGACGACCCGGGCTATCAGCGATTCTTTTCCTATATTTCGCTGTTTACCTTTTCCATGCTCATGCTGGTCATGTCAAACAACATGCTTCAGCTGTTCTTTGGCTGGGAGGCAGTCGGACTGGTGTCCTATCTGTTGATTGGTTTCTGGTACGAGCGTGAATCGGCTATTTTTGCCAACATGAAGGCCTTTTTAATGAACCGGGTAGGGGATTTTGGCTTTGTGTTGGGCATTGGCCTGATTTATGCCTATACCGGTAGCATGAATTACCGGGACATCTTTGCGCAGGTAGATATCCTCTCGCAACTACAGTTCCCCGGCACCGACTGGGCACTGTTGACGGTGGCTTGTATTGCCTTGTTTGTCGGCGCCATGGGTAAGTCTGCCCAGGTACCGTTGCATTCCTGGTTACCGGACTCCATGGAGGGTCCGACCCCTATTTCAGCGTTGATTCACGCTGCTACCATGGTGACTGCCGGGATTTTCATGGTTGCCCGTTTTTCCCCACTTTACGAGCAATCCCCCACCGCCTTGTCGTTGGTGGTTGTGATAGGGGCCATCGGGGCCTTGTTTCTGGGGGTATTGGGCATTATTCAAAATGATATCAAGCGGGTGGTGGCTTATTCCACGCTCTCGCAGTTGGGTTATATGACGGTGGCGTTAGGGGTCTCTGCCTACTCGGTGGCCATATTCCATCTCATGACCCACGCTTTTTACAAGGCGCTGCTCTTTTTGGGTGCCGGTTCGGTGATTGTGAGCATGCATCATAATCAGGATATCCGTGCCATGGGTGGTTTGCGCAAATACATGCCCATTACCTGGATTACCTTCCTGTTGGGGACTTTTGCCCTCGTCGGGGTGCCGTTCTTTTCCGGTTTTTATTCCAAGGAGCACATCATTCAGGCCGCTGATATTGCAGCTGCCCACGGGATGTGGGGGGCTGGCTTTGCCTATTACATGGTGCATATCGGCGTATTTGTTTCTTCTTTATATTCATTCCGCCTGTATTTCATCGTTTTCCACGGCAAGGAAAATTTCCGCAATCCGCCTGCCGAAGCCAGGCACGATGTGGAGGACGGGTCGTTGGCTCACTTTAGTAATGCCAACCCCAAAGAGTCCCCCTGGAGCATCGTCTTGCCACTGGTTCTGTTGGCCATCCCATCGGTATTTGCCGGTATCTGGTTTACAAATCCGGTGCTCTTTGGCTCGTTTTTTGACGGTTCCATCTTTATGGCCGCAGATAATTCGGTGATGACCGACCTGAGCGCAGAATGGCCGGGTTGGGTGGGCTATGCATTGCATGGGTTTGCGACTTCGCCTTTCTGGCTGATGGTAGCCGGGGCGGTGGTGGCCTGGTACTTTTATCTGGTCAATCCCGCTATCCCTGCGGCTTTGCGGCGTCGCTTTTCCGGGCTTTATCGCCTTCTTGAAAATAAATATTACGTTGACTGGTTTTATGAGCAGGTGTTGGCACGTGGTGTGCGCTGTTTGGGTGTGGGTCTGTGGAAAGGTGGCGATGCCAGCTTTATCGATGGACTCATCGTCAACGGTAGTGCACGTGTAGTAGGCTGGTTCGGGGCGGTTTCCCGTCATATACAGACCGGCTTTATCTATCACTATGCCTTAGCCATGATTCTTGGCATCTTGGCGCTCTTAACCTTTTTTGTGCTGACGGTTTAATAATGGCTAGCGATATGGCGTCTTCAACTTTTCCTTGGCTAACGCTCGCGATCTTTGTCCCCATTTTGGCAGGCCTGCTGGTCTTGCTGCTTGGGCGTGATGAGCGACCCAACTTTACCCGCTTTTTGGCATTGCTTGGGTCCATTGTGGCGTTTTTAATCACCATTCCCCTGTATACGGGTTTTGACCCCAATACGGCGCAAATGCAGTTTGTCGAGTTTGCGCCCTGGATCGAAACCTATGCAGTCAACTATCATCTGGGGGTTGATGGGCTGTCGATGTGGTTCATATTGCTGACTGCGTTTATCACCGTCATTGTGGTGATAGCGGGTTGGGACAGCGTGACGCAGCGCTTGCCACAGTACTATGGTGCGTTCCTCATCCTCTCCGGTTTGATGATAGGGGTATTTGCTGCCATTGACGGTTTGCTGTTTTATGTTTTCTTTGAGGCAACCCTGATTCCGATGTATCTCATCATCGGGATTTGGGGAGGACCAAGGCGTGTTTACGCGGCCTTCAAGTTTTTTCTTTATACCTTGCTGGGTTCATTGCTCACTCTGGTTGCCTTTATTTACCTTTGGCAGGCGGCACAGGGTAGCTTTGATATTTTTGCCTGGCATGAGTTGCCCTTGGGCCTGGAGCCGCAGATATTGATTTTCCTGGCGTTGTTCATGGCCTTTGCGGTCAAGGTGCCCATGTGGCCCGTGCATACCTGGTTGCCCGATGCACACGTTGAGGCGCCTACGGGGGGGTCCATCGTGTTGGCAGCCATCATGCTCAAGCTGGGGGCCTACGGTTTTATCCGTTTCTCGCTGCCCATCGCTCCGGATGCCGCGCACTATCTTTCTGGCTTCATGATTACCCTGTCTCTGGTGGCTGTGGTCTATATCGGTCTGGTTGCCATTGTGCAAAAGGACATGAAAAAGCTGGTAGCCTATTCATCAGTAGCGCATATGGGCTTTGTCACCCTCGGGTTTTTCATCTTTAATGCCACCGGCATGGAAGGGGCAATCATGCAGATGATTTCCCACGGTTTTGTATCTGCCGCCATGTTCTTGTGTATTGGGGTGCTCTACGACCGTTTGCATAGTCGGGAGATATCTGATTATGGCGGGGTCATTCAGGTCATGCCGCGTTTTGTCACGTTTTTTGTGCTGTTCTCCATGGCCAACAGCGGTTTGCCGGGCACCAGTGGCTTTATCGGCGAGTTTACTGTCATCATGGGGGCTGTGGAGTATAACTTCTGGATTGGTCTGCTGACTGCTACCGCCTTGATTACCGGGGCATCGTATTCACTCTGGATGCTTAAGAGAGTGGCATACGGACCGGTTACGAATCCTCAGGTGCAGGGGCTCAAGGATGTCAATGGATCCGAGTTTCTGGCGCTCGGTATTTTGGCAATTGCGGTCTTGTTCATGGGGATTTATCCCAAACCATTCACAGATGTCATGCATGTTTCTGTAGATGCGCTGTTGCAGCACGTCTCTGTATCAAAATTGTAGGCCTGGAACGTTATGCAAAACTCATTCGATTTCGTGTTGGCTTTGCCTGAGATCCTGCTTCTGATACTGACTGCAGGTGTGCTGCTATTCGATGCTTTCAATAAAACAGAAGGCCGCCACAGCACCTTTGCCCTTAGTCAGCTCAGTTTGGTGATTGTCGCCATTGTGATTTTCTGGCAGTGGACGAACGGCCTTTTGGGTACCAGTTTTGGAGGTCTTTTCCGGGTCGATGCGCTGGCATTATTTTTAAAACTGCTCTCGGTCATTGCGGTTATTGTGACGCTGCTTTATGGCCGGCAGTATGCTGAAGATCGTGGCATGCTGGTGCGTGGAGGGGAGCTTTATACCCTGACCATGTTTGCCTTGCTTGGGCAGTTTTTGATGATTTCAGCCAGCCATTTGCTCATGGTGTATCTGGGTCTGGAGTTGCTCTCTTTTTCCTTGTATGCGCTGGTCGCCCTGCGGCGGGAAAATGCCAAGGTAACCGAGGCGGCGATGAAGTACTTCATCCTGGGCGCCCTGGCTTCCGGGGTGATGCTCTATGGTTTGTCCATGATTTACGGCGCCACCGGCAGCCTGCACCTCAGCACCATTGGTGAAACCATCGCCAGTGGAGAGGTCATGCGTCTGCCCTTGGTCTTTGGGGTCGTGTTTGTGGTTTCCGGCCTGGCCTTCAAGCTCACGGCAGCTCCCTTCCATATGTGGACACCAGATGTTTATGAGGGGGCGCCTACCACCGTGACGCTGATCATTGCTGCTGCGCCCAAGCTGGCTGCCTTTGTCATCGCCTTGCGGGTGCTGACTGATGCCTTGCACGGGATCGCCATTGACTGGCAGCCCATGTTGATGGTTTTGGCGGTGCTTTCCTTGCTGGTGGGGAATTTAACTGCGCTGGTACAGACTAATTTCAAGAGACTGTTAGCGTATTCAACTATTTCACATATGGGCTTTGTGTTTTTGGGGCTGCTGTCGGGGGTGGATGTCGCCATTGCCGAGGACCCCAACAGTCTGGCAGCCATGATTCAGCGCATGCTGGGTTATGATTATGCGGTTGCTGCTTATGCCTATGGGGCGGCGCTGTACTACGTCATCATTTATGTGCTGACAACGCTTGTCACTTTTGGCATTATCCTGGTGCTTAGCCGCAAGGGCTTTGAGTGTGAGCAAATCAGTGACTTCAAGGGGTTGAACCGTCGCCATCCCATGTTGGCGTTTTTCCTGCTGTTGTCGATGTTTTCACTCGCCGGCATCCCGCCGCTGGCAGGTTTTTATGCCAAGCTGAGCATTCTCGAGGCGCTGATTCATGCCGGTCACATCGGGGTCGCTGTATTTGCAGTCATCATGTCCCTGATAGGGGCCTTTTACTACATCCGTGTGGTCAAGGTGGCCTATTTTGATGAGCCGGATACTGAAACAAAACAGGCGCCACTTGCGCTTGGGCTGATTACCAAGTGGGTGCTGGGCATTAATGGTTTACTGCTCATCGTGCTGGGCATTTTGCCGGGCGGCCTGATGGATATCAGCATACGTGCAGTACAAAGCTCACTTAATTTTTTCTGACTGATTCACTATGAGCCAATTAACTGCGATTTGGGTTTTGATTGTCCTGGCGTTTATTTTTGCCAATCTGCCCTTTTTATTGCAAAGACCCTTGCTGTTTTTGCCCTGGCCCCAAATGGCCAAGGAGCCACTGCCAGCCCGGCAGCGCTGGGCGCTTTTTATCGTCTTTAGTGCGGTGTTGGGCGGGCTGACAGTAGGGGTGTTTCATTGGCTGAGTCAGCAGTTTTTCACCAGCTCCTGGATGTTGTTGTTGACGACTGTAGGACTGCTCGCCGGTGGAGCGGTGTTGTTTTCCATTCCGGGCTGGGTAAATGGCAAGCGGGAAATCAAAAAATCCCTCTTTGATCGTTTTATCGAGCTTACGGTGCTGTTCATTTTGGTCGGTCTGCTGGGCATCGCCTTTGAGGCCAGCATGGGTAATGTCTTTCCCCAGCAATGGGAGTTTTATGTCATTACCTATAGCCTCTTTTTGGTATTTGGCTATCCGGGCTTTGTCCTGAGATATTTACTCAAACGGCGTCGTGTTCTGGTGGGCACCAAAACAGTGTAGTTTTTCTTGATTCATGGGACCGCTGTTGCCTATACAGCGGTCTTTTTATTGGGCTGTGAGATGATGGCTGATTTGATACTCCAGAGTCCGGTGCTGGACGCATTGGTGGTAGAAAAAATTGCTGCCCTGAGCATGGGTAGCGGGGTGCAGGAACTAGGGCCGACAGTGGCGCGTGTGTTGCAGGCCGACCTGTCTGCCCGTGAGCAGGTCAAGGCATTGTGCGATAAACACCGTATAGACTTTGCCTATCTGGAACAAATACATTGGCTCAAGGACTGCAAGTTGCTGGCCATGGATATGGACTCAACCCTGATCAATATCGAGTGCATTGATGAAATTGCAGCTATTGCCGGGCGGGGCGAGCAGGTCGCCCAAATCACGGCGGCAGCCATGCGCGGGGAGATCAAGGACTTCAAGCACAGTCTGATTGAGCGGGTCAAATTACTACAGGGCGTGCCTGCCGAAGCCTTAGAGCAGGTCTATGAGCAGCGGCTACAGTTGAACTATGGCGCCGAGCGACTCATCGAGCAAGCCCGCCAGCAGGGAATATATACTTTGCTGGTCTCCGGTGGCTTTACTTTTTTCACTGAGCGCCTGCAGGCCCGGTTGGGTCTGGATCAGGTGCAGGCCAATACCCTGGAGATAGTAGATGGGGTGCTGACCGGTCGTGTGCTGGGGCCCATCGTGGATGGGGCGGCCAAAGCACAGTATGTGGCCGAGCGCGCTCGCAAACTTGACGCCCAGCCCGAGCAGATGATTGCCATTGGCGATGGCGCCAATGATCTGCAGATGATGCAGCATACCTATTATTCCGTCGCCTATAGAGCCAAACCCGTGGTGCAGGAGCAGGCGCGTTTTGCCTTGAACTACTGCGGCCTGGATGCCGTGTTGAACTGGTTTCGGACCTAGCCGCAGAGAGGGTATCAGGCTAGCTGCCGGTTTTCATTTGGGCAGCCTTGTCTTCGATGCGTAAATCTCCCAAAAACTGATTGCTGTACTGAATGCGCTCCAAAATGTTTTTGGGGCGCTCAAAGC
>DATGTB010000177.1:0-10705 GCA_035302065.1 Paenalcaligenes sp.
ATATCCAGACCCACCAAAAAAAGCCCGCGGGCAGATAATATAGGAGCCAAACGCTCGGCAATCTGACGCTCGGCATCGCCCAAAGGCTGCGCCACACCACGAGCACCGGCGGCGAGGTTACCACGAGTTTCGCCCGCCAGGGGGATACGCGCCAGACAATAAGGCACCACCTGCCCATTAATGATGATAACGCGTTTATCACCTTTGGAGATTTCAGGAATATAGCCCTGAATCATGATGGTTTCCGCCTCATTACGCGTTAGTGTCTCAAAAATCACGCTGCGATTAACCTCACCGGGGCGCAATCTAAAGATACTGTCTCCGCCCATTCCATCGAGTGGCTTGGCTATCACATCCTCATGTTGCTCGTAAAAATTTTGCAAATGAGCAATACGACGGCTCACCATGGTTGGGGCCGTAAATTGAGGAAACTCCAGGATCGACAGCTTTTCCGGGTGATTACGCATGGCAGCACCACGGTTAAATACCTGCGCCCCTTGACTTTGTGCCAAATCAAGTAAATGAGTGGCATAGGCATATTCAAGATCAAAGGGGGGGTCTTTGCGCATGATGACCGCAGTAAAATCGCTCAGAAGCTGCGATTGCTTTTCCCCCAAGCGCTGCCACCAGTTAGCTGCATGCAAATCAGCATCGGTTGCAATAGTGATGGGGAAACTGGTGGTGCGGACAAGTTTATCCTGCACGTATAAATCTGGCATTTCGCACACACTCACCTGATGTCCGCGGGCCAAGCAAGCACGCATCATGGATACCGAAGTATCCTTGTAGGCTGCGAGCTCCTCAATGGGGTCAATGATAAATAGTAGATGCATAGCAAATCCTAAAATGGACCCCCGCCTGGAAAACCAGTGCGGGGGTAAACCGCTCGTATTATTATTTTGTTCGTGGCGCCAGAACCATGACCATTTGCCTGCCTTCTAGCTTGGGCATGGACTCGACCTGAGCAATTTCCTCGATCTCGTCCCGCACACGCTCCAAAACTCGCATACCAAGCTCCTGGTGCGCCATCTCACGTCCTCTGAACCGCAAAGAGACCTTGACCTTGTCCCCGTCATCGATAAAGCGGCGCACATTGCGCATCTTGACGTTGAAATCCCCCTCATCGGTGGCAGGACGAAACTTGACCTCTTTTACCTGGACGATCTTTTGTCTGGCACGTGCCTCCTGCTGACGTTTCTGCTCTTGGTAGCGGAATTTGCCATAATCCATCAGGCGACACACAGGCGGTTTGGCCTGCGGTGCGATTTCAACCAGATCGATTTCATGTTCTTGTGCCAAAGCGAGCGCCTCGTCGAGGGAGCGAATCCCTACCTGCTCGCCATCCATATCAATGAGTCGTACCTCTCGAGCACGAATTTCCCCATTAATGCGATGTTTTCTATCAGTTGCGATGTCTAAAACTCCTAAGTAATTAATCAAATTAAGTATGATTTTGCGTACTAAATACGCTCGGCAATATCATTTTGCAATCGGTCGGCGAATTGGTCTACAGGCATTACCCCTAGGTCCTGACCGCCACGGGCACGAACTGCTACGGTGCCGGCCTCTTTTTCCTTGTCACCTACCACAAGGATATAAGGTAGCTTTTGCATGCTGTGCTCCCGGATTTTACGAGTGATCTTTTCACCGCGCAAATCGCTGTTTACCCTAAAGCCCTGCTCACGTAGAGTATCAGCAACACTTTGGGCGTATTGCGCCGAGCTTTCCGAGATACAGCACACTACGGCATGCTCAGGCGATAACCAGGCCGGCAGCGCACCAGCATAGTGCTCGATCAATATACCAATAAAGCGCTCAAAGGAACCTAAAATTGCCCGATGCAGCATCACAGGGGTACGCCTTTGATCCTGGGCATCAACATACTCTGCGCCCAGACGCTCAGGCATGGAAAAATCAACCTGTATTGTGCCGCACTGCCACTCCCGGCCAATGGCATCCTTGAGGGTATACTCTATCTTGGGCCCATAAAATGCCCCTTCACCCTCAGCAATCTCGTAGGCACAACCGCTGTCCTTGAGGCTTTGTATCAAAGCCTGCTCGGCCTTGTCCCAAACCTCATCAGAGCCAATGCGCTTTTCCGGGCGGGTGGCAATCTTGTAGAGGATTTCCTTGAACCCGAACTCGGCATATACCTTTTGTAGCAGGCGCGTAAATGCACTGCACTCCTCGAGAAGCTGATCCTCAGTGCAAAAGATATGCCCGTCATCCTGAGTAAAGCCACGCACACGCATCAGACCATGTAAAGAGCCTGACGGCTCATTGCGGTGGCAGGAGCCAAACTCCCCATAGCGAATGGGTAACTCACGATATGAGTGCAAACCTTGGTTAAATATCTGCACATGGCCAGGACAATTCATGGGCTTTAGGCCATAGACTCTTTTCTCTGACTCGGTAATAAACATGTTTTCCGAGTAATTGTCCCAGTGGCCGGTTTGCTTCCAGAGCTCCAGATCCAGAATTTGCGGAGCCTTGACCTCCTGATAGCCCCCCTGCTCATACAAGCGCCGCATGTATTGTTCAATTTGCTGCCAAATCACCCAACCGCGGGGATGCCAATAAACGAGACCGGGGGCTTTTTCACTGAAATGGAAAAGCTTGAGCTCGCGGCCCAATCGGCGGTGATCGCGTTTTTCAGCCTCCTCGAGCATATGCAGATAAGCGTCCTGCTCAGCCTTGGTGGCCCAGGCAGTACCATAGATGCGCTGCAACATTTCATTATTACTATCGCCCCGCCAAAAAGCACCTGCCACGCTCATCAATTTGAAAACACGCACCTTGCCGGTAGAGGGCACGTGCGGGCCTCGGCACAAGTCAATGAAATCGCCTTCTCTGTACAAGGTGATAGTCTCACCCTCAGGGATGGAAGCAATGATTTCTGCCTTGTATTGCTCACCCTGATCACGGAAAAACGCTACAGCCTCGTCGCGGTCCCATACCTCACGCACCACCTCTTCGTCCTGGCCGGCAAGCTCATGCATTTTCTTTTCGATGGCCTCGAGATCTTCTGGAGTAAACGGACGTTCATAGGCAAAATCGTAATAAAACCCGTTGTCGATTACCGGGCCAATCGTAACCTGAGCCTCTGGAAATAACTCCTTGACCGCATACGCCATCAAATGCGCAGCCGAGTGACGCAGGATCTCAAGACCATCCTCGTCCTTGGCAGTGACAATTTCTACAGTGGCATCATCCTCGATGAGATAACTGGTATCTACAAGCTCTGATTCATCATCTCGTATTATGCGACCGGCCAAAGCTGCACGTGCCAGACCAGCCCCTATGGACTGGGCCACCTCAGCCACAGTAACGGGCCCCTCATAAGAACGCTTGGAGCCATCGGGTAAAGTAATTTCAACCATGCTTTATTTCCAAACTAAAAAACGCGGCCACTATGCCGCGTTCAGGTATCTGTTTTGATCGATAGATTGGCGAAACAAACAGCGGCACACACAATGAGATACTATCGTGTTGTTGTTGCTGTAGTTCGCATGAACATCTTGTTTGCCACCATAAAGTCGTATAAATTTGTCGCCATTGAATAGATTAATTATAACAGCTCGAGCCATAAAGCGCAGCTTTTCCGCAAACCAAGGCAACATCAGAGGTGAAAATCAAGCTTAAGCTAAAGTTTTGATGCTTTTACCCAACGAAAAAAGGGGCAGATCCTGCTAGCTGTGGCGAAAAGGCGTTAGATGCTTGCTTATTTATTTGGTTCTTGCTATATTTTTTAGTTCTAGGCGGTTAGCTCAGTTGGTTAGAGCGCTACGTTGACATCGTAGAGGTCGCTGGTTCGAATCCAGTACTGCCTACCAGATTTTAGGCCAGCTAGATAGCTGGCCTTTTTGTTTTGGGCAATTTAGTTGCATAACCAAGTCCCCCCTGATACATAGCAACTCGACCCCTTCCCGCTCTACATTCACCACGTAGTCTTTGCTGCAATGCTTGGCAGCCCTCACAATACCACTGCAGTGTATGGATACCTCGTTTGTGCCAAAATCTTAACGATAAGTATATTGCTTTAGCAAATCACGATAGTCTTTGCCCTGCGCAGGGTCAAGATACTGAGCGGCCGCCTCATCGAGCAGTATTTTTGTATTGGGGTGTTTCTTTAAAATGCTTGCTGGCAGCTCCTCCTCTATCGCACAGCCCTGCAGTCTCGCCATAATGCGCGCTTTATGTTCGCCAGTGGCCAATAAAAATATCTCCTTGGCCTCCATGATATCTTGCAAGCCCAAGGTAACAGCATGCGTGGGCATCTCTGATCTATCTCTAAAAAAACGACTATTATCATGCCGGGTTTGTTCTGATAACTGCACCACATGCGTGCGGCTATCAAAAGCTGTACCGGGCTCGTTAAAGCCAATATGTCCGTTCGTTCCGATCCCAAGCAGCTGCAAGTCGATACCGCCTAGTTGCTGGATGCGAGCAGAAAAAGCCAGGCACTGCTCATCGCTGGGTCGACAAAAACCAGGGGGTAAAAACAGCTGCTCCGCAACAAAAGGTACATGCTCAAAGAGGTGCTCTTGCATATAGGCAGCGTAACTTTGTGGGTGATCGGCCGCGAGGCCTACATACTCGTCCAGGTTAAAGCAATACACTTTGGAAAGATCAACGGGATTTTCTTGTAGCTGCTTTATCAGTCTGGCATAGACCGGCTTCATGGTGCTGCCGGTAGCCAGGCCTAATACGAGCTGTGTTTGCGCCTGGAGACGATAGAACATTTGTGCACTGACATAATCAGCGATTTCCTGCGGCGTAGGGAAGACATAAAACATAGTGGCTCTTTTTGGTATTCAAAATTCAGCCCTCATCATACAAAGAAAAACGCCAAAGGTGTTATTAAAAATTGTATTGAGACATGGCACCACACTACAAAAAGCTTTGCTTTAAGCTTAAAATATTGCTAATCTGAATGTTAACAGGTACAACACAACGTAACAGAGCTATGGCCATGTTAGATACATTGATACATATGGCAAGTCAGTACTTCCCCATCCTGTGCATTACCATAGGGTTGCTGGGTATCGTGCTGCTGGCATTTACTGACTGAGGTCTGCAGCAGGGGATATAAAATAACCTGCGAGCTTCGATAACTGATCCAGGCCAATGATTTCGTTTTCTTGTAACTCTATGCTGTATTGAGGGTAGCGGGCAAACTCGGCCTTTATCTCAGCCAAATACTGCTGCTGACGCTGTTGATGTTGGTGCCAAAATCCGCCTGCTATCTCATCCGGCAAAATTCTATTTATCACGATACCCTCTACATTGACCCCCACCTCCGTGAGGGCGTCCACAGCGCGCTTGGTCTCTAAAACCGGTAGCCGCTCTGGAGTCAGAACAAAATAAAACGCACTGATTGCAGCGTCATGCAATAGCCGGCGCGTGCGGTGAAATAAGCTCTGACGGGCTTGTAGTGTTTGAGCGAGCTGGCGGCTTTTATCATCCAGCCCCTCCAGGGTAGGATCCTGTGGGCCTTTGAGTACATTATCCACTCCGCGTCCGGGAGTTAGGTGTGACAATACCTTGCCCAACTGCTCAGAGCGCTGATTATGCCTGAGCAAACCGTCCGTCCAGGCGGCAATGACCTCGGGCAAGCTCAAAAGGCGCAAAGTATGTCCCGTGGGCGCAGTATCAAAAATAATCAGGTCATATTCCTGCAAACCGCTATCCAATAGCTGGGCAATGCGTTCTAACAGGGCAGCCTCCTGCGCACCCGGAGATAACCGGGACAAACGCAAATGTCTTTGCAACTCATGCACCTGGTCGTAGCCAGCATAACGGCGCATTTGATTCAATACACGATCCAGATAGGCGTCAACCTCCTTTTCAGGGTCAATTTCGGAAACGTATAAATTAGGGCTCACATGCACCTCGTCTGAACCGATCGGGCGGACAAATATATCACTTAAGCTGTGCGCCGGATCAGTAGATACTAACAGTACCTTACGTCCCTGCTCAGAGGCATAGGCCGCCATCGATGAAGAAACGGTGGTTTTTCCTACGCCGCCTTTGCCGCCGACTAGAACCACCTTTTTATTAAGTAACGTTTGTGCAAGTTGGGTATTCATTAGCAGCAACGAAAATGGTCCAAAGGTGAGCGCTCCATGCCCATGCGAATATGCCAATCATGAAAACGCTCAAGCAAAATGGGTTGTAGTTCAAGGGTATACCAAGAGGCCGGATTAGGCATGCCCATCATTTCAGCAAACACCAAAAGCATGAATAAATCATCCTCCTCACGCTTGGCCCGGGCAATGGCCGATCGGTAGCGCCCATAATAAAATTCGGTACCCAGCTCATTGGCAGTACGGCTGAATTTCTTGACACGATCCCAAAAACCAGTCATGGCGATCTCCTATCAACTCCAGTATGAATAGTGTAACCGATTCAGACAGTTAATCCATGTAAAAGGCCGCATATCAATTGATATGCGGCCAGGACTTAAATGATTGCTAAAACAGGCTTAGCCTATTGCCTCGCGAGCCTTGGCTCTTTCCTTACGCAGGGCGCTGACACACTCAAGTGTGACGAGCACAGCAGCCACCAAGACCACCAGGTCAAGGATGAGCAAGAACCAATCACCTTTTTGGTAGAACTCATTGAGCTGAATCACCAAAGCGGCCAGAGTCATAATCAGCAAGAAGGTCAAAGGAGCCACTACATAGGTGGAATTTACCCGTCTGCGTACCAACATGACTGCAATGACCAGCAAGGTCAGACCTGCGAGCAACTGGTTGGTCGTACCAAACAGCGGCCAAATCAACAATCCGCCCGAACCACTGGCACCACCGGCACCGAAAGCCAGTAGCAAACACGTAGCAACGGAGAGAATAGTTGCCGGGAGTGGTCTCTTGAACCATTCGATACTATAGATCTCACCCCACTCCTGGAAAATATAACGCTGCAAACGCAGGCCTGTATCCATGGTGGTGCCTGCAAACAAGGCGGCCATAACAGTCAACAATGTCGCTGAGATCTCGGCATTGATTCCTACTCCTGCCTGCAAGATGACTGCACCACCGTTGACAAAGGCATTGACCCCGCCCTGACCAAAGGAATGATACATGGCCTGCCAATCAGCGAGGGTTGCAAAACCAGCTGAAGCCGCAATAATGGCCGCTAGGGCCAATGACCCCTCACCCACTGCCCCAAAGTAACCGACAAAACGGGCATCGCTTTCTCTATTGAGCTGTTTGGAGGTGGTACCAGAGGAAACCAGACCGTGGAAACCTGAAATGGCCCCACAGGCAATAGTGACAAAAAGCAGCGGAATCATCGATGGTGTGCCGGCTGGTACATTTGGGTTAATCGCCGGCGCAACCACGGTGGGGTTGGCAATAAATACGGCAATATACAGCAGACCCAAGCCCACAAAAAGCTGTAATCCGTTGATATAGTCACGAGGCTGCAATAGCATCCAAACAGGTAAAAGCGATGCGATGGCTGCATAAGCAAACAGCAAAATAATCCAGGTCGCACTGGGGTTTAGGCCCACGACACTATCTGGCAAGGTAATCGGCACCGAGGGACCGACCCAAATCAACAGATAGAGGACCGCAACACCAATCAAGGAAACCAATGGCAAACTTGCCTTGGTTTTGTAGATCAGCTGACCGATGATCAAAGCCACTACAATGGCACCCCACACGGGTACCACAGAGCCAGGATTGTTGATAAGCAGCCCGGCAATGACCACGCCAAAGACGGCGTTAACCATTAACAAGACCAGGAAAATAACAATCATGAAGACCGAACGGGCGCGGGCTCCGACTACATCACCGGTCAAGGCCCCGATGGATTTGGCCCGATTTCTGACACTGGCCCAAATGGCCCCGAAATCATGGATACCGGCAAAAAAGATGGTCCCGAGTACCACCCATAAAAAGGCCGGCAACCAGCCCCAAATGACAGCGATTGCAGGACCTACAATAGGCGCCGCACCCGCCACAGAGGTAAAGTGGTGTCCCCACAACACATATTTGTTGGTCGGAACAAAATCCACCCCGTCCTCAAACTCATGGGCAGGCGTCGGCCGTGAATCATCTAGTTGATAGATTTTATTCGCAATGAAACGCGAATAGAATATATAGCCTAGAGCCATGCCACCTAGTCCAACGACTACAAGAAAAATAGCACTCATGGTTTCCTCGCTAGGAAAATCTCAAATGAAACTCGGTGAACGGAAAAAAGAGCGAAAGATATTTACTCAATATTTATAACAAAATATTTGATTTTTCTCGCTCAGGCTTTCCCTAGGTATGCCCCCGCAAAGCCCAAGGTGCACAGAGCACTTGCCTAAACCTGGCTTTGTTTATTATGGTATAGTAAGCCGACGCTGCTAATTGGAAAGAGATCGGATGTACCGGCGCCGACGGAGCAACCACCCCGGAAACTCTCAGGCAAAAGGATCCTTTTAGCTGGAGTACCAGATGTACTCCTCGGCAAATCTGGAGAGAGGCATTCGATTGCCCACCGAAGGGGATCCCGGAACTATGCCAGCCGGGAATAAGCTCTCAGGTAACCGTACAGATGGGGTAAGTCTATTCATGTCTTATCTACACGTTTACGGAGCCTTTTACCATGACTCATATCGCTGTCATCGGCGCAGGTATTACCGGAGTTACTACTGCCTACGCCCTCCAAAAAAGAGGGTTTCAAGTCACTGTCATCGATCGTCTGCGTTATCCAGCCATGGACACCTCATTTGCCAATGGCGGTCAGCTTTCCGCCTGTAACGCCGAGGTCTGGAATAACCTGTCCACCATGTTAAAGGGTGTGCGTTGGATGCTACGCAAAGACGCTCCCCTGCTATTTAACCCCAGCCCGAGCTGGCATAAATACTCCTGGATGGCAGAGTTTGCAGCCCAAACGCGCAATTACGAAAAAAACACCATTGCCACCGCTAAGATGGCTATCGCCGCCCGCGAACATCTGTTTCAATGGGCCAAAGATGAAAACATCGACTTTGATTTGGTAGAGCAAGGTATCTTGCATATATACCAGAGCAAGGCCGGCTTTGAATCCGGGCTCAAGGTCAGTAAATTATTAGCACAGGCCGGACTCGAGCGCTCGGCAGTTACTCCAGAGGAAATCCCCGCCATTGAACCAACCCTCAAGGGTAAATACTATGGTGGTTTTTTTACGCCTTCCGATGCCACCGGAGATATTCACAAATACACCCGGGGCCTGGCCAAAGCTTGTGAAGGCCATGGTGTGAAATTCATCTTTGATGCACACATACATGACATTGCCGAGCATAACAACAAACAAATAGTCCACTATCAATCCACCCTCGATGACAAAGAACAGGGCAGTTTACAGGTTGACAAGGTAGTTATTAGTGCAGGTGTCGGCAGCCGCCACCTAGCGCGACTGGTCGGGGATCGGATGAACGTTTATCCGGTCAAAGGATATTCCATCACTGTGCATCTGGATGATGAGGTGAGCCAGCAGGCGGCGCCTTGGGTCAGTCTGCTGGATGAGGAGGCTAAAATTGTAACCAGCCGTCTGGGCACCGGTCGTTTACGTATTGCTGGCACAGCAGAATATAACGGCATTAATCGAGACATCCGTGCAGACAGGATTGAGCCTTTGGAGCGTTGGTGCCGTTATAATTTTGAGCAAGCCGGCACCTACCGCGTTGACCCGTGGGCAGGCTTGCGCCCCATGATGCCTGATATGATGCCCCGTGTTCAAAAAGGCAGTCGCCAAGGCATTTTTTATAATACGGGTCATGGTCATTTAGGCTGGACTCTGTCTGCCATTACTGCTGAAATGCTGGCTGATTTAGTACAAGCAGAAAGCTAACCGCCCTCCTGCCCTGTCAACACTATCAAACCTGGCACTGCGATACTGCAGGCCAGGTTTTTTTATTATTCGTCCGCCTCAGCCTGTCTTTCCAGGCGACGGGAAAAGACCTCTACCATTTTAGTGATCTGCTGCTCACCTTTTTCTGCGGCGAATTGATGCGCCTTGGCAAAGGCAGTCCGAGCCTGCTCGAGCTGCCCGGCATCCATATGAGCTCGTCCGAGCCAAAACCAGGAGCTCGCATGCGTTTCATCAAACGCTACTGCTTTTTGTAAATGAATAATGGCCTCCTCGGGTTGGTTATCCTCGGTAAAGGCCTTGCCCAGTCCAAATCTCAATAGCAAGTTATCATGACCTTGTTCCAGCATACCCAGCAAACGATCTTGCATTGCTGACATAATACCTCCATTTGTCTGTTAACGGACATTTAAACAATGACCCGGCCACCTTGCAGTGCTGCGTCACTCCCACTCTATCATCAATATGAATAAAAAATGTTTTAATTTCAATATCTTACAACCAAAGAATTATTAGAAACCATGAAAAATACCATGTGTGATTTTATTCTGAAAAACGCGCTCTTTTCGCTCTCGCTGATGTCGAGCCAGGGCGGTAATCCCCCCACAAATCCGCAGTGATCTGGAGTAGAATTTTCTATAAAGGAAATTCTATGCGTAAATCAAGATATACCAACAGTCAAATCCTTGCCATTTTAAAGCAAGCGCAAGCAGGTACGCCCGTTCCCGAGTTATGCCGTGAGCATGGGATGAGTAGTGCCACCTTCTATAAATGGCGTGCCAAATACGGCGGTATGGATAGCTCTATGATCGCCCGTCTCAAGGAGCTCGAGACAGAAAACGCCCGACTAAAGAAAATG
>DATGTB010000178.1:0-2488 GCA_035302065.1 Paenalcaligenes sp.
TTGATATTCGTGGACCCGGCGAGTTTTTGGGGATGCGCCAATCGGGCCGTTTACTCTTGCGGTTTGCACATTTGGATAATGAATCCCTTTTGCAGGCTGCCCGCCAAAGTGCGCAGTGGTTACTCGATACCCACCCCGAGAGCGCTGAGCGGCACTTGCAGCGATGGCTGGGGGGACGGACCGAGTTTATGCAAAGCTAGTTTATTTACTGTGGATTTCCATGACCTTTACCGAACTGAAATATATCGTCGCTGTTGCTCGTGAGCGCCATTTTGGGCGTGCTGCTGAGGCCTGTTTTGTCAGTCAGCCCACCTTGTCTGTGGCCGTCAAAAAGCTGGAGGAGGAGCTCGGGGTCATATTGTTTGAACGCGGAGGCACTGAAATTGGCATTACCCCCATTGGCTTGCGCATTATTGCCCAAGCCCAGCGCATCCTCGAGGAGGGCGATAAGCTCAAGGAGATCGCCCTACAAGGACAGGATCCCCTGACTGGGCCACTCAAGGTCGGGGTCATTTATACTGTGGCTCCTTATCTGCTTCCCTTGTTGGTACCGGCCCAAATTGAGCTAAGCCCTCAAATGCCGCTTGTCTTGCAGGAAAACTATACAGTCAAACTGCTAGAACTGTTGCGACAGGGAGAAATTGACTGTGCCATCGTGGCGCTGCCCCTGCCTGAAAGCGGTTTCATGACCCAGCCCATCTATCGCGAGCCCTTTATTGTGGCTGTACCACACCACCATCCCTGGACCAAAAAGCAGGCAGTCGATCCCGAGGAGTTAAAAACTGAGACCATGTTGTTGCTGGGAGCGGGCCACTGCTTCAGGGATCAGGTACTCGATGTATGCCCGGAGCTCTCACACTATTCACCGAGCAGTGAAGGCATTCAAAAAACCTTTGAAGGGTCATCTCTGGAAACCATCCGTCATATGGTAGCCACCGGCATTGGCATTACGGTTTTGCCTGCAAGTGCGACTAACACCGCCTCCCAGGAGGCCCCCTTATTGCATTTTGTGCCGTTCAAGGAGCCGGTGCCGGATCGCACCATTGCCCTGGTATGGCGGCGCAGTTTTCCACGCCCTTCCGCCATTCAGGCGTTGGCAGAGGCAATTCGCAAATGTAATCTGGGCTGTGTGGAATATCTTGAGCAAG
This sequence comes from Paenalcaligenes sp., assembly GCA_035302065.1. Taxonomy (GTDB): domain Bacteria; phylum Pseudomonadota; class Gammaproteobacteria; order Burkholderiales; family Burkholderiaceae_B; genus Paenalcaligenes. Next base: position 1,149 of record DATGTB010000178.1, read on the forward strand.
CCCACACTAATTAACATTTCAAGAGCAAAAATACTTATTTTTTTTGTTCCTTGCCATGCTAAGCTAAGAGTGATATTTACTTGGACCAAGGAGATATGATGAGCAAATCCATAAAAAGCAACGTGCAGCATACCGACTCAATCCCCGTTGATATCGGTATATCCGAGGAGGACCGCGCTAAAACAGCCATGGAGTTGTCCAAGGTGTTGGCGGATACCTATACCCTGTATCTGATGACCCATAACTTCCACTGGAATGTCACCGGGCCCATGTTCAATACCCTGCACCTGATGTTCATGGAGCAGTACACCGAGGCCTGGCAGGCACTCGATGAGATTGCCGAACGTATTCGTGCGCTGGGTCATTTTGCTCCTGGCACCTATGCCGAGTTTGCCAAACTGACCTCGATTACCGAGCCCAAGGGAGTGCCCAGTGCCGAGGAAATGATTCGCGCACTGCTCGAGGCCAATGAGGCCGTGGCCCGCACCGCCCGCCATGCATTTGATTGCGCAGACGCTGCTGATGACCAGCCAACCGCTGATCTGCTCACTGCACGTCTCGAGGTTCATGAGAAAACCGCTTGGATGCTGCGCAGTATGCTTGTCTAGTTTGCTGTTTTCAACTTCAGGAAAAATTAAAACAAGGAGGATAGTATGAAAAATCGTTTTACACCCATCGCTGCAGCACTGGGTCTGACGATGAGTCTGGCTGTGGCGGGGGTTGCCCAGGCAGAGAAAATCACTTTCGCCATCGCCGGACCATACACCGGACCGCTCACCCAATACGGTGAGATGGTGCAGCAGGGGGTGCATACTTTTGTTGAGCAGATCAACGCTGCCGGTGGTGTGCTGGGCAAGGAAATTGAGGTTGTCATCGTGGATGATGCCTGTGAGCCCAAGCAAGGCCCGGTGGTCGCCAACCGCATTGTGAATGATGGCATTAACTATGTCATCGGCCACGTTTGCTCTGGGGCAACCATCGCAGCCACTGATATTTATGATGATGAGGGGATAATCATGATATCCCCATCAGCAACTGCCCCGGCAGTTACTGATGGCAAGGGGTACGAAACCATTTTCCGCACCATTGGTCGTGATGATCAGCAAGGGCCCGCTGCTGCTGAGATAATCATCAACCAGATCAAACCAGAAAAGGTAGCAGTGCTACATGACAAACAGTCCTACGGCCAGGGCATCGCTCAGTCCGTACGCGATGAGCTGGAAAAGGCCGGTTACGAGCTCGTCCTGTTTGAAGGCATTAATGCCGGTGATAGTGATTACTCTGCAGTCATTACCAAGCTCAAAAGCAGTGGTGCTGATTTTGTCTACTACGGCGGCTAT
>DATGTB010000179.1:0-4421 GCA_035302065.1 Paenalcaligenes sp.
GCCTCGCGAGGACACCTGCCGTCAAATCGCCCTGGCTTTACGTGATGAGGTGCTGGACCTGGAAGCTGCTGGCATTGCAGCGATACAGGTAGATGAGCCTGCCATTCGCGAAGGGCTCCCGCTCAGAAAGGACAAGTGGGCTGATTACCTGGATTGGGCAGTAGACTCCTTCCAAATTACCTGTGGCGGTGTCAAGCCTGAGACTCAAATCCATACGCATATGTGTTACTCCGAGTTTAACGACATCATGGAGTCCATTGCAGCGCTAGATGCAGATGTCATCACCATCGAAACCTCACGCTCCAACATGGAGTTGCTCGATGCCTTTGAGGATTTCCACTATCCCAATGATATTGGTCCCGGGGTGTATGACATTCACTCACCCTTGGTGCCCAACCAGGAGTGGATGGTTGAGCTCATCAACCGAGCCGCCAAAAAGATTCCGGTTGAGCGCCTCTGGGTAAACCCTGACTGCGGCCTGAAAACCCGCGGCTGGGAGGAAACCCGCCCCGCACTACAGGCTATGGTCAATGCGGCCAAACAGCTGCGCGAACGCTTTACGGACAAACAGCGCTAATTAATTAAAAAACGCTAGTCCTGACCCCTGCCTGCGGGCAGGGGTTTTTTATTCGATATTTTGTATTTGCTCACGGAGCTGATCCACCAGGATCTTGAGCTCTATGGCGACTTGAGTCAACTCGATATTGGCAGCCTTGGAGCCCAGCGTATTGGCCTCACGGTTCATCTCTTGAAATAAAAAGTCCAGACGCTTGCCCAGGCTACCCCGTCGTTTTTGTCGTTGCCCGGCATCAGGCTCTAACAGATAATTTAACTCCTGCACATGCGCCTCGAGCCGCGTCATCTCCTCGCTTACATCAATACGCAGGGAAAAAAGTGAGGCCTCCTGTGCAATACGGGCACTGAGCTCTTCAGCACTGATAAATTGCATGCCCTCAGGGCTAGCCTGCGCCAAAGCCTCACGTAAGCGTTCAGCCACTTTGCGCTGATATTCAGCCTGCACCTCGGGTAACAAGGACTGTACCTTGTTGATTTGCGCAAGCATCTGCTGAGCATAACCCCGCATGGCCTGAGCCAAACGCTCGCCCTCGCGCGCCTTATTGGCCAGCAAATCAGCCAATGCTTGCTCGAGCAACTGCTCAAGCAGCTCCTGCCAGCGCTCGGTATCCGTTTGCTTATGCCGGGCTGCTAGCTGAAATAACTCCTGGTAGTCAGGACCTGCTGTATCAGGTAAGACCGTGCGAATTTGTTGCAACTGGCTCGCAATATGGGTCAATAACTCAGTAGGCACGCCCTGAGTTTCATCACCGGCCTGACGCTGCAGCTGTAGCCGTATATCCAATTTGCCACGACCTATTTTTTGTGCCACTATTTCCCGCAACCGGGGCTCAAAAAAGCGCAGCTCATCTGGCAAGCGCAAATGCAGATCCAGATAGCGGTGATTGACGCTGCGAATTTCCAGCTGTACCAATGTATGCTCATGCTCCATGCGGGCGTGAGCAAACGCTGTCATACTATAAATGCTCATGGCAAAGTCTCTTTAGTGATTACCCAATACATCGTGGCTATCATTGTAATATATGCCTGCCACAATGGCGTACAATGAATGATTTGATTTTCAGGTCCTTATCTATGTCGGAACAATCACATTCAGAACTTATACAGCGTAAAGATGACCGCGCCCCGGATGCCTTGCGCCCGGTAGAGTTTGTGCTCGATTACTCTCGTTACGCTGAGGGTTCGGTGCTTATCAAAATGGGTCATACTCATGTGCTTTGTAACGCCAGCATCCTGGATCGCGTACCGCCCTTTTTGGTTGGCGAGGAGCAGGGATGGGTGACTGCCGAGTATGGCATGCTGCCCCGATCCACCCACACCCGCTCTGGTCGTGAGGCTGCGCGCGGTCGTCAAAGCGGGCGCACCCAGGAGATTCAGCGCCTCATAGGGCGCTCCTTGCGCGCTGCCTTTGATTTGCAGGCACTGGGCGAGCGCACCATTCAATTGGATTGTGATGTGCTCCAGGCCGATGGCGGCACCCGCTGTGCGAGCATTACCGGCGCCTGGGTCGCAGCAGCCTTGGCTGTCAATCATTTGCTGGAGCATGGGGCGCTCGAGCGCAATCCCTTGCGCAAGCAGGTGGCTGCAGTCTCTGTCGGTCTGGCGGGCAATGAACCTTTGCTGGATTTGGATTATGAAGAAGACAGTGCCTGCGATGTGGACGTCAATATTGTCATGAATCACCACATGCACTTTATCGAGGTCCAAGGTACCGCCGAGGGGGCAGCCTTTGCTCGTAGTGATTTCATCCGTGTGCTGGATATTGCCCAGGCAGGGATTAGTACGCTTTTTGAGTTGCAGCAACAATGTTTGCTGGAGCAAAAGGGAATTCAATTTTAACAGGTAGGTCATGCCACAAATTTCTAAAATAGTGCTGGCATCGGGTAATGCCGGCAAACTGCGTGAATTTGAGCAGTTATTTACCCCATTAGGATATGAGCTCAGGCCGCAAAAGGAGTGGGCAGTCCCGCCGATCGATGAATTGCACCCCAGCTTTGTGGAAAACGCGTTGCTTAAGGCTCGCCATGCCAGTGCAGTAACCGGTTTGCCGGCGCTTGCTGATGATTCGGGTCTGTCCGTCAATGCCCTGGATGGTTTGCCTGGCGTACATTCGGCCCGGTTCGCAGAAAAATACGGGCAAGGGCAGGGCGATAGCGCCAACAATCAGTTATTACTTGAAAAAATGCAGGGCGTTGAGGATCGTAGCGCCTGTTTTGTGGCAGCACTCGTATTGGTGCGTCACCCCAACGATCCTTTGCCATTGGTTGCGCAGGGCATTTGGTGGGGCGAAATAGCCCGGCAGCCCAAAGGCAGCAATGGCTTTGGCTATGACCCATTATTTTGGTTGCCAAAGTTGCAATGCACTGCTGCCCAACTTAGTGCTCCCCAAAAAAACACCCTCAGTCATCGCGCTCTGGCATTGCGCCAGTTAATTGAGCAAATTAATGCAATGCCTCTCGCATAACCCGTATAATCAGCACTATGAAACCCATACAAGTGCTCCACCCGAGTTTTTCCCGTAGCCCTCGTTTTGCAACTTTACCGCCATTAAGCATTTATATCCATTTGCCTTGGTGTGTACGCCGCTGCCCCTATTGCGATTTTAATGCCCATGTTGCTCCTGATAATCTTCCTGAGCAGGCCTTTTTTGAAGCGCTCAAGGCTGATCTTGAGCAGGCATTGCCCGAAATCTGGGGACGCACGGTACAAAGTGTGTTCTTTGGTGGCGGAACGCCCAGCTTGATGAGTGCGGAGTTTATTCACAAGGTTCTTAGCCTGGTACGCGCTTATGTCATGCTTAACCCCGATGCCGAAATCACCATGGAGGCTAATCCGGGTGCCAGCGAAGCAGGGCGCTTTGCAGGTTATGCGCAGGCAGGCGTCAATAGACTTTCCATCGGGGTACAAAGCTTTGATGATGCAGTGCTTGAAAAAATTGGCCGTATCCACGATGCCGATCAGGCTCGTCAGGCCCTGAGGGCTGCACTGCAGGCAGTTGAGCGGGTGAATGTTGATCTCATGTATGCACTACCAGGCCAAAGCGCTGAGGACTGCATACGTGGTGTGCAGGAGGCCATCGACTCGGGTGCCACCCATCTGTCCATTTATCATTTGATGATCGAGCCCAATACTGTATTTGCCAAATATACACCTGCCTTACCCTCAGAAGAGGAGGGGGCTCTGATGCATGATCAAATCATTGCGGCAGTAGGGCAGGCAGGTTTTGAACATTATGAGGTTTCCGCTTTTGCCCGCCAGGAGCACTACGGTTGGCACAATATTAACTACTGGTCATTCGGTGACTATTTAGGCATTGGGCCTGGAGCGCACAGTAAAATTTCTTTTCCTAATCGCATCGAGCGCATGGTGCGTCTGAGCAATCCGGGTAGCTGGATGGCCGCCGTTCACAAGGGCAAGCATATTACCGAGCGCTACGAGGTGACCGCCAAGGATATTCCTTTTGAGTTCATGCTCAACGCCTTGCGCCTGAAAAAAGGGGTGCCTTTTGAGTATTTTTCAGAGCGTACCGGCTTTAGTAGCCAATTGATTCACAAGACTGTGCAGCAAGCCATTGATCAGGGCCTTATGGTTGATCGATTGGACAAACTACAGGCCACCGAGCAAGGGTGGCGCTTTTTAACTGATTTACAAACCCTGTTTTTGCCTACATCCCCTAACTAACTGTCGTTTTGTACTGGAAGGTTCATGTCTAGCCCAGAAGAAGTCATCTCTTTTTTAACTGAAAATGATATTCCCTTTGTGGACTGTCGATTTACCGATATCCTGGGGCGCGAGCATCATCTGACGCTACCCGCAGAGCGTTTTGATGAGGATTGCATGGAAGG
>DATGTB010000180.1:0-4258 GCA_035302065.1 Paenalcaligenes sp.
TAGAGGTCGGCCTGGAGCCAGCCTATAAAGATCGTTTACCTCATCAAATCTCGGGTGGGCAGCGTCAGCGTATCGGCATTGCGCGCGCTTTGGCTGTCAATCCCTCCTTTTTGGTTTGTGATGAACCGGTCGCTGCATTAGACGTATCCATACAAGCGCAGGTCATCAACCTGTTCATGGATCTGCGTACGCGCCGCCAGCTGACCTATTTATTTATCAGCCACGATTTAGGGGTCGTGCGACATATATCCGATCGGGTTGCCATCATGTACCTGGGGCGCATCGTTGAGCTCGCCTCACGCGATGATATCTTTAATCATGCAGCACACCCCTATACCCAGGCGCTATTGGCCGAAATGCCCAGCATCGAGAAAAGAAAAAGACAGTTCGCCCCCATCAAGGGCGAAATTCCCTCTCCCTTGAATCCACCCACAGGATGTACCTTTCATCCTCGCTGTCCTTTGGCCAAAGAAATCTGCCGCCAGGAACCTCCGGCTTTGAAAACCATTGGTTCAGGACATCAGGCCGCCTGCCATTTTGTTTGACTAAAAGAGAATTTATCATGCATGACGACGAACACACCATCACCCACCAGATCAAAGAACGGATCATCCGTTGGGTGGAGCTGGAATCCCCCTCCCATGACCCGCAAGCACTACAGCAGATGGCTGACCTGATACAGCAGGAAGCTCTCGAACTAGGCTTGCAAGTACAGCTCATCGAATTGGGTGAGCAAACTGGGCCAGCTTTACATATCCATAATCGCACTCCCCAGGAACAGCAAAAGGGTATTTTGGTACTAGGACACTACGATACGGTCCACCCCGTTGGCACACTGACCAAAAACCCCTGTCGTCAAGAGGGGGATAAGCTCTATGGCCCGGGAATCTATGACATGAAAGCCGGCGTGTGCCTGGCGCTTTATGGCCTGGGCCGGCTACACGCAGAGGAAAAGAAAAACCTGCCCGTGGATTTACTGCTGCTGCCCGATGAGGAAACCGGTAGTCATTTTTCCCGTCCGACCATTGAGCAATTTGCCCGACAGGCCAAATACTGCTTGGTGGCCGAGCCCGCCCGAGCCGATGGTGGACGCTGCGTCACGGCCCGCAAAGGTACAGGCACCATCCTGCTAACCACGCACGGGCAAGCCTCACATGCCGGCGTTGCCCATGATAAAGGGGTAAATGCCATCGAGGAAATGGCCCATCAGGTACTTGCCCTGCAAAAACTGACTGATTATGCTAGTGGGACCACCGTCAGTGTAGGTACCATCCAGGGGGGCACCACCTCTAACGTCGTCCCCGACACCTGCCGGATTGAGGTGGATTTTCGCATTGTCGATGAGCAAGGGGGCATGGAACTCAAAAAGGCTGTTGAGCAACTACGTCCCGTGCATCCAGAGGCACGGCTGGAGATTGATTTTGATCTGAACCGGCCTGCCATGCCGCGCACCGAAGCAACCGCAGCGCTATTAAAGCGCTGCCAGGATTTTGCACAACAGGCGGGCTTCTCGTTGCAGGAGGCCCCCCGCACAGGGGGTGCGAGCGACGCCAACTTTACCGCAGCCCTGGGCGTACCGACCCTGGATGGTTTGGGTGCAGATGGCGACGGGGCCCATACCCTGCACGAACATATTCTCGTCTCAACCCTGGCCCAACGTGCCCTGTTCTGGTATTACACGCTTGGCGAGCTGCAGTGATACAGCCGCCGGCAAGGGCCGTTCGTAACGGCCCTTTTATTTTAAAAAAGTCTGCATTTTATGTAGTTGCTCTTTATCGAGCAGGGCAATCACCTGTTCTTGCACCTGTAGTGCGGTATGCCCCTCTTTGGCGACCAACTCATAAGCCCCTTTCTGAAGCGCACCCATAGCCTGTCCCATAAGTTTCGGGGAACTGAAAGGCTGCGATAAAAAAATCGTTTCACCCTCTGGATCCAACAAACGGATATAGAAGGAATCCTCTTCCTTGAAACTGACCCAACGGGCTTGTTTTTTTACCTGCTTATCATCCACGGCCTGCTCTTGCTGAAAGGCTTGAGGCGCAGGGATGAGGCCTACAGCACGACGGATCTCCTCCATAAAGGGTTGTGTGATCTGTCTTGCCTTTTCAGCCCCATGAAGCAAAATATCCTCTATCTGCTGGGGCTGCGCCATTAATTCATGGTAGCGCTCACGCATTGGCGCGATATGTGTGTTGAGCAGCTCAAAAAGCTTGTCCTTGGCCGCCCCCCACCCCAACCCGGCGCGCAACTCAGCAGCAAAATCGGCACTTTGCCCGGGAGTAGCAAAGGCCTTGTATATGGTGAATAAATGAGCGCTATCCGGATCCTTGGGCTCACCAGGCGCACGGGAATCAGTCACAATACGCTGGATAGCGTTTTTCAAATCGCGGGCTGTCCCCTCAAACAAAGGAATCGTGTTGTCATAACTTTTGGACATTTTACGTCCATCAAGCCCGGGCAAGGTTGCAACATGCTCAGCCACATGCTCATAGGGAGGAATAAACACCTCCTTGCCCTGTCCGTACATATGGTTAAAACGCAGGGCAATATCTCGTGCCATTTCCAAATGCTGTATTTGATCACGACCTACCGGTACGATCTGCGCCTTGAAAATCAGGATATCAGCAGCCATCAAAACGGGATAGGAAAACAACCCCATATTTACGCCACTGTCTGGCTCCAGCTCCTTGGCAATATTATCATCCACAGCGGCCTTATATGCATGCGCCCGATTCATCAACCCCTTGGGAGTAATACAGGTCAACAGCCAGCACAGCTCTGGAATCTCTACAATGTCTGATTGCCGGTAAAAGGTCACCCGCTCTGGGTCTAGTCCGGCAGCCAGCCAACTAGCCGCCACTTGTACACGCGACTGCGCCACCCGCTGGGCATCCTCGCATTTGACGAGGGCGTGGTAATCAGCCAAAAAATAAAAAGCATCCGTCCCGGGCTTGCGGCTTGCTTCTATCGCCGGCTGCAGCGCACCTGCATAGTTACCCAAATGAGGGATACCAGAAGTAGTGATTCCAGTTAAAACACGTTTCATAACTAATATTTTGCTTAAAAGGTAGCGATTTCACGCTGTTTGGAATGCAGATAGGCGTGAGTCTGCATCTCATGCAGACGGGATACCGTGCGGGAAAACTCGTTTGCAAAGGGCCCTTGGGTGTATAGATCCTCCGGCTTTACCTCTGCTGACAGGAGCAGCCGCACGTTGTGATCATAAAACACGTCCACCAACCAGGTAAAACGTCGGGCGGCCGAAGCCTGTGCTGCTGATAATTTTGGCACCCCGGAAACAATCACATATTTGTACTGCCGCGCCAAATCCAGATAATCATTTTGTGAACGCGGTGTTTCACACAAGGTGGCAAAATCAAACCAGATGACCTCTGCGCTGCGCTTGATGCTTTGCACACTGCGGTTTTCAATTTCGATGGTTGGCTCCAGACAATGCCCCCCACTCAGATGCCTGAACAAACGTGCTAATTGCGCCTGGGCATGTTCATCATGGGGATGAAAGAACACCTTTTCCAAATTTTCTGAGCGGATCCGATAATCTACCCCGGCATCCACATTGAGCACCTCCATACGGTCTTTAATGAGCTCAATGGCCGGCAGCAGACGCTCACGATGCAAGCCATCAGGATACAGGGCATCAGGCGCATAGTTGGAGGTCATGACAAAACAGACCTCATGGCGCATGAGCGCATCAAGCAAATGGTGGAGAATCATGGCATCAGCAATATCCGAGACATGAAACTCATCAAAACAAATAAGCTCGTAGCGTTGGGACAGATCCTTGGCAACAGATTCCAGTGGATCCGCCTGGCTTTTCAATTCTTTCAGGGCATCGTGTACCCCCCGCATGAACTCATGAAAATGCAGGCGTATTTTTTTTTCTATACTAATGGACTGATAGAAAAGGTCCATCAGAAAACTTTTACCCCGGCCTACGCCGCCCCACAAATAAATCCCTTTTGGCGGGGTGGGTCTGGAAAACCAGCGCTTGACCAATGATGCCTTGGCATCATGGTACTCATGGAGCTCATCAGTCAGGCGCTGAAAGGAAGCAACCGCCGCCTCCTGTGCGGCATCAGGCTCGTAGCCCTTGGTTACAAGCGCCTGCTGATAGCTTTCAAGGATGGTCATAAAAAATCATCAAAACAAAAACTGATAAACACTCAAAGGCTGCATAACACAGCCCTTGAGTGCAACATCGAACCATCAAAACTGTTCGGTTAGAAGTTCAGGGCAC
>DATGTB010000181.1:0-6266 GCA_035302065.1 Paenalcaligenes sp.
TCCCGCACCTCAAAAGCAAGGCGTTCGCGGGTATCTATATCCAGATTGGAAAAGGGCTCATCAAGTAATAATAATGAAGGCTCAGGTGCCAATGCCCGGGCGAGGGCGACACGCTGTTGTTGCCCGCCCGAAAGCTCATGGGGATATTGTCTGGCCTTATCCTGTAATCCTACCAGCGATAGCATCTCGTCTACCCGAGCGCATTGCTCGGCACGGCTGTATTGTCGCAATCCAAAACTGATGTTTTTCTCTACCGTCAGGTGGGGGAAGAGGGCATAATCCTGAAACATCATGCCCACCTGCCGGTGCTCAGGCTCAACCCAAAGCTTCGGTGAGGAGAGGATGCGCTCACCGAGTCGTATGACGCCAGCACGCAGTGGCTCAAAGCCGGCAATGGCCCGCAGTACAGTTGTTTTACCACAGCCCGAGGCGCCCAGCAGGCAACCAATCTCACCCTGCCTGAGACTAAGACTCAAATCCTCAACGACAGTTCTCAGACCCTGATCTGTCGCATAGGCCAGATGGATGGACTCTAATTCTAAAAAAGCAGACATAATTCACCTACTTACGTAAACGTAACTGTGTGCGTGCCAGAATAATGACCGGTAATAAACCCGCCACTACAATGGCCAGGGCTGCAATGGCGCCCTCCTCATAAGTCCCGCGTGAAGCTTCGGCATACAGCCAGGTGGCCAGGGTTTCGAAATTCATTGGCCGTAAAAGCAAGGTAGCGGGTAATTCCTTCATGGCATCTACAAAAATCAACAGGGCTGCTGCACCTAATGCGGGCCGCAACATGGGCAGATGCACACGTCTAAGCGTGCCTAACGGGCTTTCTCCGAGCAAACGCGAAGCCTGCTCAACCGAGGGCGGTATGCGTGCCAGTCCGGCCTCTAATCCGCCGGCAGAAATGGCCAAAAATCGAATCATATACGCGATGACCAACGCAGCCATGGAGCCCATTAGAAATAAGCGTGGCGCGCTCCCCTCAGAAAACAAGGCATGCACTACCGAGATAATCTGGTCAGTAAAAACAAATAAACTCAATAAACCAATGGCCAATACAGTCCCGGGAATGGCGTACCCTATGGAGGCCAAACGCACAAAACTGCTGCTTAGCCGGCTGCGATAGCTATAGCCAACTGTGCGTGCGCCCCAGGCAATGACCAGACCGGCCAAAACTGTCAGAAAGGTCGCTACCAAAGCGATACTGACAGTATTAATGGCGCTGCTAATCAGCTGGCTGGAAACCTGGCCGCTGTAATGCAAATGCTTCCAGCTCTCATGGCCTAAAAAAATGGCCGGAGCGACAAACCCCACCAGTACCGGAAACCAGCCCAGTCCCATTGCAACCAGGGCCTGAAGCCCGTGCAAACGTCGAGCCTGTAGGGGTTGGGAGCGCTGGTTTTGTGTGTAACCTTGCTGTCGACGACCATAACGTTCAATCATGATCAAAGCAGCCACCAGCACAAACATGGCCAGGGCGATCTGTGCTGCCCCCGCCAAATCCGAACGCGTCACCCAAGTCGTATAGATGGAGACGGTTAATGTATTGATCCCCAAAAACTCCGCTGCACCGATGTCATTAAGGGTTTCCAAAAGCGCCAGACTGACACCCACCGCCACGGCCGGGCGAGCCATGGGTAGCACAACCCGAAAGAAAGCGGAAAGGCGATTTTCCCCCAAAATACGGGCTGCCTCAAAAATGTTGCAGGCCTGTGTCGCAAACATCGCCCGGGTCGTCAAATACACATAGGGATAGAGCACAAAGCCAAGCAAGACAATGCCCCCAAACAAGGAGCGAATATCCGGTAAACGAAACTGCCGCGGACTCGTGTAACCCAAAATATCCCGAATCAAACTCTGCACCGGGCCGATGGGATGCAAAATGTCAAGATAAGCAAAGGCAACAATATAGGTCGGCACTGCCAACGGCAAGAGCAGCGCCCAGACCAAAATACGTCGGGTAGGAAAGTCATAGGCCGTGATGAGCCAGGCGCTGCCTACTCCGAGTGCAGTGACCAATACCCCGACACCCGCCAGCAAAATAACGGTATTGACAAAGGCAACCGGCAGCACATAATTAAACAAATGCTGCCAATGCGCTGTTTGTCCCTGTAATGCATGCCAGGCCAATACCACCACCGGGGCAAGGACCATGGCAATAATGAGCAAGGTAGCGATCAACCAACCCCGACCCGCGACCTGCAGGGGCTGCCTGAATATACGCAATACAGAAGGGGTGCGCCTTTGCTGCTGGGTCAGGGGCGAAGCATCAGCAGCAAAGCGCTCTTTATCTAACAATGCTATGGGTTTAGTTGTTAAATCCAACCTTATCTACCAGTTCGCTGGCCTGTTTTCTATGTTTGGTGATTTCGGTCAGAGGTAAATCATCGGCTACCAGCTCACCAAAGCTTGCTACTACCGGATCCAGCTCCACTCCCTCTTTAACGGGGTATTCGTAGTTTGCCTTGGCGTACATGCTTTGAGCATCATCAGTCACCAAATACTCAAGCAATGCTATGGCATTATCCTTGTTAGGTGCGTGCTTGGCAACTGCTGCGCCGGAAATATTAACATGTGTTCCGGCAGTGTCGCTCTGCGCAAAAGTCGGTCTGATGACCTTGATCGCCTCGCCCCAGGCGTGGGCATCAGTACCAGGCTCTGCATTCTTCATGCGGCCAACATAATAAGCATTGGCAATGCCAATATCACAAATCCCACCGAGAATATCACGGGCTACATCACGATCACCGCCTGCAGCCTTACGGCCGAGATTAGCCTTGACCCCACGTAACCACTCCTCGGTAGCCTCGACCCCGTTATGAGCTATCATGGCTGCAATCAAAGCAGTATTATAAGGATGCTGACCGGAACGAATGCAGACTTTACCCTTCCACTTGGGGTCCGCAAAGTCCTCATAGGTGATGCTGTCTATCTCTATTTCCTCGGCAACATAAGCCACCCGATCGCGCAAGGAAAGGGTAAACCAGTCATTATTTTCACCGCGCAAATGAGCCGGGATGACCTCGGTCAGTGCCTCGGAGGTGATGGACTGGGTAACACCTGCTTCCACCAAATCCAGCAGATTACCGATATCAACCGTCATGAGGACATCAGCAGGGGACTGTGCGCCCTCGCTTTTGATTCGCTCGATTAACCCATCTTTGACAAAGACAGTATTGACCTGAATGCCGGTCTCGTCTGTAAAAGACTCGAGCAAGGGAATAATGAGCTGTGGCTCACGTGTGGTATATAAATTAACCTCATCAGCGGCCAATGCAGGCGCAGCGGCCAAGCCACTACCGGTGACGGCAAGCGCCCCTACCAGAAAACCAAGGCGGCGTGTAACACTCATAAACATCTCCGAGGGCAAACCAAAAACTTAATGCAAATGAAAACAATTCTTATCTACAGTGACAATACCAAACCCTGGTCCCGGATGCAATATTAAATACACTTAAATACGACAGGGGCGGCATCCTATATTACTATTTTCTATAAGACTATAAATGTAAAGACGAATAATCTGCCGTGAATGCATGCCCGATAAACAGGAAAAGCCCCAAAGCATGATCCAAAACAAGCGCCCAGGGGAACAAAGTTTGATACTGTAAAACTAATAAGACGATAAGAAAAATACAGTAAGGCGTATTTGATTTAGGTCTAAGCTTTACCTGATTGATGGGTAAGCCTAGGGTATGCCCTAGGTTTTACGTTACACTTGGGGATGCTTAAACAATTTCACTCAATGATTCACTAACCGCAATTGGCAAGTAACAATCTCATGGCTGCATATAATACCGAACGTGTGTTGAGCGTACACCACTGGAATGACACGCTTTTTTCCTTTAAGACCACGCGCGATCAGAGTCTGCGCTTTAACAATGGCCATTTTGTCATGTTGGGCCTGGAAATTGAGGGCAAACCCCTGATGCGTGCCTATAGCATGGTCAGTGCCAACTATGAAGAGAATCTCGAATTTTTAAGTATCAAGGTCCCAGACGGCCCGCTAACCTCACGCCTGCAGCACATACAGGAGGGCGATACCGTATTAATCAGTCGCAAGCCAGTGGGCACGCTGGTTGTTGATGATCTGCGCCCGGGACGTAATTTGTACCTCTTTGGTACTGGCACAGGCTTGGCTCCGTTTATGAGTATCATCAAGGACCCTGAGGTCTATGAGCGTTTTGAGCATGTGGTGCTTGTGCATGGTGTGCGTTTTGTTTCTGAGCTGGCTTATGCTGACTACATTCAAAATGAACTGCCCAACAACGAGTTTTTTGGTGAAATGGTGCAGGGCAAGCTCATCTATTTCCCCACTGTAACCCGCGAACCCTTTGAAAATGAAGGGCGTATTACCAAGTGGCTCGATAGCGATCAGCTCTTTGAGAAAATCGGCTTGCCCATAATCGATGCGGAGCAGGATCGCGCCATGATTTGCGGCAGCCCGGCCATGCTCAAGGACTTGAGCGAGCGTCTGGACGCACGCGGCTTTGAAATCTCTCCGGGGGTAGGCCGGCAGGGGGATTATGTCATAGAACGTGCTTTTGTGGAAAAGTAATCCACAGAGGCTTTGAGCCAAAACTGCTCAATACCCCCGACTGGATAAATCGGGGGCAATCTCCAGGCCAGGCACCCGGACAACGCTCGTGTGCATACTGCCATCGGGATACAAATCCAATACCCGGTATCCCGGATCTACTGTATCCAATGCAAATGTGGCACTACGTGGACCAAACTGCAGACAGGTAGCCGGGCAAGCCAGTAGATGGAGCTGCCGGCGTTGCATACCGAGCGCCTGTACTGTATCCATCTCCTGATGTACGTGCCCCCACAACAACCCCTGCACATTGTCGTATTCCTCACAAAGTGAAAATAAGCGCGATGCGTTGGCAATCATCATGGGGTCAAGCCAAGCGCTGCCCATAGGCACCGGATTGTGGTGCATGCTGACTAAAACCCACTGTTGCGTGTGCGCTGCCGCGCGCAACAGCGCTAATTGATCCTCAGCCAAAAACCCCGCGTCTGAACCGGCTACATGACTATCCAGGCTGACGACACGCCAGCTGGCCAAATCTGCCACAGTAGGCATCTGCGCGCCCAACACCTCACGCATGACCGTCAAATCATCATGATTACCCGGTGAAAAAATGACCGGGCAGGATAACTGTTGTAATAATTGCTGTGCATGGCGGTAGCTCTGCGCCGTGCCGTCCTGCGAAATATCCCCTGTAGCCAGTACCAAATCAATGCGTTCAGGCTGACTCCGGATATGGGCCAAAACCCCCTCAAGAGCCTCATGAGTATTGACTCCGAGCAAGGTACCTGCAGTATCCTCAAATAAATGAAAATCAGATAATTGCACGATACGTGCCGGATGGTCTCGATCAATGGAAGGGAGGGTGATTTGTATGCGCATAATAGGGTTTAACTTAATGTTAATAATGTAAATGGTCGTCTACAATCACAGCAATTCTTAGCAATAGTTCGCCGCAGTCTAAAGAGTATTCTTTTTAACCCATTTTTGGAATATGCTAAATGTTAAAAAAGAAAAGCCTCAGGGCAGGCGCCATAACCCGCCTGACTCTGCTGGCAGCATTGACCTTATCATATAGTGTCGGCTTTGCTCAGCACAATAATGCCCAGAACTTTACCCAACTACTAGAACAGGAGGGCGCACGCGCGGGGGAGCCCGACTATGATCTGGCCCTGGGACAGGCAGCCTTGCACGAGGATGAGCCGTCTATCGCCGCCTTTGCCTTTGAACGCTGTCTGAGTGTCGAGAGTCAAAACGAATTATGTCGTCTGGGTATGGCGCATGCCCATATTTTACTGGGCGAGCGTCAGAGCGCCCACAATGAACTCGAGCATTTACAGCGCAGCAGTCGTTCCGAGGAGGTGCAGCGCACTATCAGCCAGTATCTGGGCATGCTTTCTCAGGCAGAAAGTCACAGCGAGGTCGCACAGCTTTCATCATATTTGCAGGTGGGTATTGGCTACGATAGCAATATCAACAGCGCCGCCTCTATCTCTGAAATCGCCCTGCCCGCACTCGATGATGAAATTTACATCCTGCCGGCTGAACATCAGCGCAAGAAAAGCGGTGTCATGACGGCCCGCTACCATATTCGTTACTCCAAACCCCTGCAAAATCAATGGCGCCTAATCGCCCAAGGCAATATTGCAGCCAAGGGTAATTTCAAAACATCTCGCTACGACACTCTGGTCAGTGATGTCACCGTCGGACTAGAGCGCAGCATCAA
>DATGTB010000182.1:0-6196 GCA_035302065.1 Paenalcaligenes sp.
GGCTAACGTCAGACCCACCGGAGCCTCCCCTTCGGGGTGGCAGGGCAGGCTGATGGCGCAGCCATTGAGGAAATTCACGATGCTCGAATTACGTAATATGAGGGCATCATGGGTGTAAAACTGCTCGTCATTTGTGATGGCCTCAATACGGGGCGGCACAATGGGTACCGTTGGCATCAAAAAGGCATCATAGGGCGCCAGACGGGCGCTGACCGCAGCGATCCACTCCTCGCGGTCAGCCAGCAGATCAATATAATCGGCGGCACTTTGGTGGCGACCCAATGAAATTTTATAGGCGACCTGCGGATCGTAGGCGGACTCTTGGGTACGGATCAGATCCCGATGCAGCGCCCAGGCCTCAGCACAGCTAAAGCCTCCCTCACGGTTGATATAGGCCAGCTGATTGAATTCGGGCAACTCGATGCGTTCTATTTGGGCGCCCCGATTGGTCAATGCGAGGATGGCTGCATTGATGCGCTGTGAAACCTGCTGATCGAGGCTGTTAAAGACCACATCCTTGGGCACGGCAATGCGCAGGTGGTGATAGTCGATGGGCGCCAGGGGAATATGGGGGGTGGCAGCCAGTACACTGTCCACTATGGCGCAGCAGCTTACCGAGGGGCCCAGGGCACCGATGGAATCCAGGCTAAACGACAGGGGCAGGGTGCCCAGGCTTGGTATGCGCTCTGCGGTGGGTTTGAACCCTGTCACCCCGCAAAAGGCAGCCGGTATACGTACCGACCCGCCGGTGTCGGTGCCGATGCCCGCCGCAGACATGCCGTCCGCTACCGACACCCCGGCGCCCGAGGAGGAGCCTCCGGGCAGGCGGCCATGGGCACGATCCCATGGCGCTCGGGGCGTGCCGTAGTGCGGATTGATCCCTAAACCGGAAAAGCCGAACTCATCCATATTGGTCCGTCCCACAATAATGGCACCGGCATTGATGAGGCGCTGTACAACGAGGGCATTTTCCGTGGCGGGCGGCGTGTCCGCCAGAATCCGGGAGCCTCCCCGTGTCTGTTCGCCAGCCACATCAAAGACATCCTTGATGGATACCGGAATACCCTCCAGGGGAGAACGTGCCTGTCCAGCTGCCCGCAGTGTATCGGAGATATCAGCTGCAATCAGGGCCTCCTGCTCATGGAGCTGCAAAAAGGCCCGCTGTCCTTCGCCTTGAGGATCCTGTGCGCGTGCCAATGCCTTTTTGGTGAGCGCCCTGGCGGTGATCTGGCCTTGGACCAGAGCCCGTTGTAATTCGAGAATGGGCTGTGTCAATACCGGCATGAGGGATTCCGTTAATCTACCAGGGGAAGGGTTTCCACAAAGTACTCGTGACGTAAACTGAGCTCATGGTGCGGGTCACTGAGCTCCATCACAAAAGTCGGAGCAGAGCGGATTTTACCCACAGTGGTCACCGTACCGCAGGTCAGGGCAGTGCCATTGGGCAACTCCTCTGTACCAAAATGCAGTTTGATCAGTTCCAACGGCGGGATCAGCATTTCCAGCGTGCCTTCCTGATAGAGCTCGGGATGCCCTTCATGCACTAGCCAAGCGCGTAGCTCGAGCTCATCCCAGTGATCGGCCACATCCTCGTAACGCCAGGCACTGCGGGCCATGGGTTTGACACATACCTGCTTGGACAGGGCGCTATTATGAACTTCCAGGCTGCGATCAGTGTGATCGGATACCAGACTGACCAGCAACTCGTGATTGTGTTTGAATAGCAGCACCTCGGCGGCGCCTGTACTCTGGTCGCCTACCACCTGCACCCGCTCTGATTGATTGAGCTGGTTGTTAGCGACCGGATAAAATTTGGGCTGCTGTAGTGAACGTGCCAAACGCAGTTCCGAGCGCTCATAGGGGCGTTCGGCAGAGCCCGTATCACGGCGTGCCCAGTCGGTCACAATACAATACTCAATACCGACCTGAATTTTTTCTGATGTCTCATCAGGCTTGAACAACTGGAAATTAAATAGCATAAACAATCCTTTTTTTATGACAGCAAAGGGTTAGTCTGCAGATAAGCGGTACAATGGCCGTCCACCAAGCTGTATTAGATAGTAACTTAAGCGTCCTGAAAAAAACATACAGTCCCGACGCAAAACCCGGTCTGCTTTTGATTGATTTGGATTATGGTCAAAAAAATACTCATTGTACGCACCTCATCACTGGGGGATTTGGTTCATATGCTACCAGCGATCAGCGACATTGCCGAGCATCTGCCCCAGGCTCGCATTGACTGGGTGGTAGAGGAGGCCTTTGCCGAGATTCCGGCCTGGCATCCCGCAGTGACGCAGGTTTATACGGTAGCTCATCGGCGCTGGCGTCGGCAGTGGTGGAGTGCGCGTGTGCGAGCCGAGCGGCAGGCCTTCAGGCAGCAAATAGGGGCGCACGATTATGATGTGGTGCTGGATATGCAGGCACTGCTCAAATCCGCCTGGATTGTGCGTCAGACCCGGGGGCCGCGTCATGGCCTGAACTGGAAATCGGCTCGAGAGCCTTTGTCCTCGCTATTTTATCAGCATAAATATGCCATCGATTTCTGGCAGCCGGCAGTGATTCGCCAGCGTCTGCTTGCTGCCCAGGTCTTTGGCTATGAGGTGTCCGGCGCGCCCAATTATGGGCTACAGGCATTCATGGTCGAAAATCCGGTTCAAGACTATGCCGTCATCATGCCCTCGGCAAGTCGTGATGACAAATTATGGGCGGCAGATAAATGGCAGCGCATTTTTTCTTATTTGCTGGAGCAGGGGTTGCAGCTCAAATTATTTGCCGGCAATGAGCAGGAGGCCGAGCGGGCACGGGCCCTGATAGCCGATTATGATGCTGGGCAGGCGCAGGTACTGCCACGCATGAGTTTGACAGAGGTCGCACAGACCATTGCTGCTGCCCGTTTGATGGTGGGCCTGGATAGCGGGCTGACCCATCTCAGTGCTGCTTTGTCACGTCCCACCGTAGGGATCTATAAAGCCTCTACGCCGACACGGACGCCGTTGATCAGTAGTGCGTATACGGCGAGTCTGGGCGATCGGGGGCAGGACCCCGCTGCTGAAACCGTACTCAAGGCCACGCAAGCGGCCTATGACTTTGGGCGACAGCAGGATACCGGCGTTTGGCCGCTTTAAAAAGGGAGGTTTTTTTGTACAATGCTAGCTTGATGCTACCTAGAGCCGCCTGTGATAAAACTGAACAGGGTAGCGTTTGCTTATTTGGCAAAAAGGTTGGTTGCTTTTGAATCGTTTGATATATACGCTGTTACTGTATTTGATGTCGCCTTTCCTGCTGGGCTGGATGGCCTTGCGTGCCCGCCAAGTCGGGGGACGCTGGCAGGTTTTGGGGGCGGCTCGCTTTGGTCATTATCGCCACCCGCTGACTACGCCCATCCATGTCTGGGTGCATGCGGCGAGTCTGGGTGAGATGCGTGCGGCCCAGCCACTGGTCAAGGCCTTGCTTGACGAGGGCAAGACGGTCCTGCTCACGCACCTGACCTATACCGGGCGGGCTGAGGGCGAGCGCCTGTTTGCCGCCGCCATTTTGCAGGGGCAGCTCATACAGCAGTGGCTCCCGTATGATTTTCCAGGGGCGGTCCGTCGTTTTTATAAATACTACCGACCGCAGGTCGGGGTGCTGATTGAGCGTGAGGTTTGGCCTAATTTACTCCTGATTGCACGCCGTCAGCGCATTCCCATGGTGCTTGCCAGTGCCCGTTTTTCTGCGCGCGCCCTGCGGCAGTCTCTACGGATTGGTCGTTTGATGCAGGCCGCCTACCGCAGTTTTACCGCCGTTTATGCCCAGAGCTTGCGTGATGCCCAGCGTCTGGAGATTATTGGTGCACGGGCAGTGCGGGTCTCCGGGAACTTTAAATTCGATGTGCGTGCTTCGACCAGGCAAATCGATTCCGGTGCCCGTTTTGCCGAGCGTCTAGGGCGCAGAATCATCGTCATTGCAAGTACCCGTGAGGGAGAGGAAGAGCAATTTATTCATCCTCTGCGCCGGTATATCAATGAGGAGCGCGAGCAGGATCTGGATCCGCTGCAGCGCACCCTGTTCTATATCATCCCCCGTCATCCCCAACGCTTTGAGGAGGTATATCAGCTCCTGCAGGAGCAGTCCTGGTCGGTGGTCCGGCGTTCGGAGTTGTTGGCCATTGGCGATGGCACACGCAGCAGCATTGAACGTTGTCGTGAGGTAGAGGTGGTGCTGGGGGATACGCTGGGCGAGCTGCCCTGGTATTACGCCCAGGCCAGTATTGCCATAGTGGGCGGGAGTTTTGGGCCCTTTGGAGGGCAAAACTTTATTGAGGCCTGTGCAGTAGGGGTGCCTGTCATTGTAGGGCCGCATACCCGCAATTTTGAGCAGGCGGTGCAGGATGCCCTGGCCGAGCAGGCGATTGTGCAGGTGCCTGGTGCTGCTGCTGCACTCAAGGAGGCGACCCGGCTATTGCATGAAACCAGTGAGCGCACCCGCCTGGCAGAAGCAGGGCTGCATTGGATGCACAAGCATCGTGGTTCGGTGCAACGTGTGTTAACTGGTCTGAATAAAATCCTGGAGCGGCAAAACCGGCAGGCCAAAAAATAAAACGGCCTGCAAATGCAGGCCGTCTGGCATAAGAAAAGCTAAATGATATTAAAGCTTTTGTACGGACTTGGCCTGAGGGCCTTTTTGTCCCTCGGCTGCCTCAAAGGAAACGCGCTGGTTTTCCTCGAGGGATTTGAATCCGGTGCCAACAATGTCTGAGTGGTGAACAAATAGATCTTTACCGCCGTTATCAGGGGCAATAAAACCAAAACCTTTTTCGTTGTTAAACCACTTAACAACGCCGTATTCTGTTTGCATGGTATTTTTAACCTTTAAAACCTAAACTAAAAGATGAGCATAATGCTCGGTGTACAGATTGCCAAGGTCCAATGAGGGCAACGAGTATCGTCAAATACCGTAATGAACAAACATCGACGTTGATAATCTGGCTTGATAGTAGCACGGCCTAAAACCGGACACCAACCAAATCATTATAAAAGTGCAGCCCTTGACATTAATACTACACTTTTGTCTGTGTTGTAAGCTTCCTCTGCCCAACAGTAAGCCTTTGGTATTGCCTGCCTATTATAAGTATTATTTAAGCAGGATGTCACACTATAGCATGCTTTACAATAAGGAGCAGCAATATTTTGTCCGGTTGTGACTTACAGGTTGTGGTATTTTTTGCCAAAATCAACATTGGCGGCAAAAAGCCCTTCCTTGCTGCCGCAGTCATAGCGTACGCCCTCGTATTCATAGCCAAACACCGGGCGCTCACTGAGCATCTGTGCGATGGCATCGGTAAGCTGTATCTCCCCGCCAACGCCAGCCCGGGTTTTACGCAGATGCTCAAAAATCTCGGGCTCGAGGACATATCGACCTACCACCGCCAGATTGCTGGGCGCCTCGGCTGGTTGGGGTTTTTCTACAATGCCGTCCAGATGGGTGCTGCGCTCATCCACCCGGCGCCCTGAAATGACACCATATCTATCCGTTTGCCCGGCATCAACCTGCTGGATGGCGAGGATGCTGCCGTTGTGCTCGTGGGCCGCCTTGACCAGCTGTCGTGAGACCGGCGTCTGGGCGTCGAGCAAATCATCAGCCAAAATCACCAGAAAGGGCTCATCTCCCACAATGGGAGCGGCGCATAAAACAGCATGACCCAGGCCCAGCGGAGCGGGCTGGCGGGTATAAATGCAGTGCACATGATCGGGTATGACATTGCGGACGCGCTCGAGCAAGTCGGTTTTGTGCTTGGCCTTGAGATCAGCCTCGAGCTCGGGGGCGCGATCGAAATGGTCTTCGATGGCACGCTTGTTGCGCCCGGTGACAAAAATCAGCTCGGTGACGCCCGCTGCGATGGCCTCCTCGACCGCATACTGAATCAGGGGCTTGTCAACGACCGGGAGCATTTCTTTGGGCATGGCCTTGGTGGCAGGCAAAAAACGCGTACCAAGGCCGGCGACTGGAAAAACAGCTTTGCGAATAGGCTTCATAAGTTCAAGTTCTCAATACTGATATCTGGGTTTGGTTGAGTCTCTGCAGGCGGCACACTGCGTCCTTGCTCACTGGGAGGCAGGCCAAAAAAACCTTGCCCCAGGGCAAATAGCAAAATATTCACTACGATAAATAAAATGGCCAAAATACGCATTGAGCTCATCATCATGGTCAGCTAGCA
>DATGTB010000183.1:0-2541 GCA_035302065.1 Paenalcaligenes sp.
AGCTTTGCGCAGGAGGCCAAATGCTCAACCCGGGGCTTGGCGACCTCGATGGTGGGGGTCAAACCCAGGGTGCGCGCCCGTTGTTCGAGATAATCTTGAACCTCACGGATGATGGCCGCCTGCAGTTGCTCAGCGCTCAAAGCCGAGTTTGATTGCTCTGCAGCAGTGGAATGCGCTCCTGAATAGCCTGGCCCGAGCAGGGCAAAAAGCAAAAAAGGAATAAGCGCGTATTTTGTTGGTTGTTTCATGGATTGCTCTGTACACAACTGCCTTAGTATGAAAGGTGAGATAGCAGTAGTGCGTTGGCTATGCGTTTTAACTGTATGTGTACATTGTAATATGTTTGGTCGATTATCGGCAGAATTTGCCCCTCATCAGCTGGCTCTGGCGTTGCGACAGTCGCGTCAGGAGGTCTTGGCTGCCAATATTGCCAATGCGGACACACCGCATTACAAAGCGCGGGATTTTGATTTTCAGGCGCAGTTCAAACAGGCCCTGAGCCAGAGTCAGTCCACCTACGGTACCGAGCTACACCGTACCGCCGAGCGTCATATACCAGGGGGACGTTTGCAGACAGTGCAGACCGATCTTCAATACCGCATACCAGCCCAGCCCGCACTTGATGGCAACACCGTCGATATGGATGCAGAGCGGGTTGCTTTTGCAGATAACACCATGGGCTATCAGTCCAGCTTGTCTATTTTGTCACAGCGTATCAAAACTTTGGCCGCTGCACTACAACCGTGAAGGATGAGACATGAGTAGTCTGACCATTTTTCAAATTGCCGGCTCAGCGCTGCAGGCGCAGTCCCAGCGCATGAATGTCAGCGCCAGTAATATTGCCAATGCAGATAGTGTGGTGGGGCCTGACGGACAGCCGTATCGGGCTCGTGAGGTGGTTTTCCGTGTGCAGCCTTTGAGTGCGGAGCAGGGCAGCGCGGCCATTGGCGGGGTCGAGGTTGCCGGGGTGGTAGAGAGCAATGCGCCGTTGCGGCTGCAATATGATCCCGGGCATCCACTGGCTGATGAGCAGGGCTATGTGACGCAATCCAATGTGGATGTAGTGGCAGAGACAGTCAACATGATTTCTGCATCACGTTCCTATCAGGCCAATGTGGAGGTTATCAACACCACCAAAAGCATTCTGCAACGCACACTCACGCTGGGACAATAAGGATTCATCATGAGTACGACGACAGGTGCAGTACCACCATCAGGAGCTCTATACGGGGGGCTGGTAGAAAATCAGCAGCAAAAACAGTTCATTGAGGAAACGCAGGATCGCTTCCTGACCTTGCTGGTCACGCAATTGCGCAATCAGGATCCCCTGGACCCGATGGATAACTCACAAATTACTACGCAATTGGCACAACTATCCACCGTGCAAGGGATCAATCAGCTCAACGAAACTTTGCTGGCCATTTCGGGGCAAATGGATGTTTCGCAGTCCATGCAAGCTGCCAATTTGATCGGCAAAGAGGTTCTAGTCCCGGGTGACCGGGTGCTCTTGGGCTCGGATCCGGATAATCCCGAGGTTAAAACTGCCACCCCGTTCGGGATTGATTTACTGTCTGCAGCTGAAAAAACCGAGGTTCGTATTTTTGACAAGGCCGGCAAGCTCGTGCGCAGTTTGCGGCTCGATGACCATCTCGGCATGGGTATTTATAACGTGCATTGGGACGGCCGCGATGATGCAGGACAGCCTTTGCCTGATGGGGCCTATCAGCTTGAGGTCGTGGCCACGACCTCTGATGAGCAACGGGTTTCTGCCGAGGCATTAACCTATGGCACGGTGAAAAACGTTGCCTACAGTGCGGGCGGCTTGGAAATAGATTTGGGGTTGACAGGGAAATACTCCCTTTACGATATCCGACAGATTATGTAGTCAAAGACAGCTTTGATTTTTTTATAGTGAGGCAATCATGGGATTTGGACAAGGTCTCTCAGGTTTGAATGCGGCTTCGCAGCATCTGGATGTGATTGGCAATAATATCGCCAATTCGAAAACAGTAGGTTTCAAGGCATCACAGATGGCATTTGCCGATGTATATGCCAACTCCAAGGTAGGGTTGGGCGTACAGGTGGCGGCCATTAATCAGCGTTTTACCGTCGGCAATGTTTCGCTGACCGGCAATCAGTTTGATATGGCGATTGACGGCGAAAAGGGGTTGTTCCGCCTGCTCGATAGCAGTGGTGCACCGGTGTATTCTCGTAATGGGCAGTTCCATCAGGATAAGGATTTCAATATCGTCAATGCCCAGGGTTATCGCCTCACCGGTTATGGCGTACTGCCTGATGGACGTATTTCCGATCGCCTGGAGCCGCTACGGGTGCCGACCAGCAATATCGATCCGCGAGCTACCAACGAAATCGAGTTGCGGGCCAATTTTGATGCCAATGCCCAGGCGGTTGACCCTGCGCTGGACTTTGACCCGGCCAACTCGGCAACCTATACCCACAGCCTGCCTGTGACCGTGTACGACTCGCTGGGTAACTCTCACACCCTCATGCAGTATTTCATCAAGCAGGATTCGGCGGGCG
>DATGTB010000184.1:0-3926 GCA_035302065.1 Paenalcaligenes sp.
CATTTCCATCTCCGGCTGCCAGACAATGGCGTAGTCGGCGTTCACGGACGGCTCGTCCGCATGCCACATAATGAATTCATGTCCGGATTGCTGCTGTTGAAAAACCTCTAACCAATGGCTGGCGCGCTCACTGCCCGCCACCGAAATAATTATTTTTGCCATCTTTGATGCCCTGAAATAGTTAACGGCCCCCACGCAAGGAACTCAGCAAACCTCGTAATAACTGCCGTGCACCGCGACGTAGCTCGCTTTTCATGACAGACTGCACAATACCGTCACGGCGCCCACCTCTGGGGCCGGTAGAACCAATCAACAAATCGCTGATCGCACCCAATGCCCCGCCGCTTTGCCTGGCACTGTCCTGCGCCTCTTGCTCGGCGACACGCTGCTCTAATAGCTCATAAGCAGATTCGCGATCGATTACCGTATCATACTTGCCAGCAAAAGGGGATGCATTGATGATTTGCTGCTTTTCCTCTAATGTAGCCGCTCCAATACGACTCCCGGGGGCGGCCATCCAGGCTCGTTGTGTGATAGTGGGACGCCCCTGATCATCGAGCATGGATACCAGAGCCTCGCCCACGCCCAGCTCCGTAATGGCAGCCTCTATATTCAGCTCCGGATTAGGGCGCATGGTTTGGGCTACCGTACGGATCGCCTTTTGCTCACGCGGCG
The DNA here is from genome assembly GCA_035302065.1 of Paenalcaligenes sp. GTDB lineage: Bacteria > Pseudomonadota > Gammaproteobacteria > Burkholderiales > Burkholderiaceae_B > Paenalcaligenes. The sequence goes on from DATGTB010000184.1 coordinate 676, forward strand.
TATAAGCACGCAGCGCATGCTGTATGCGATGGCCCAGCTGTCCTAAAATGACATCTGGAATATCGCCCGGGGACTGCGTGACAAAAAACACCCCTACCCCTTTGGAGCGAATCAACCTCAAGACCTGCTCAATGCGTTCCAGCAAGGCTTTGGGTGCGGTACTGAAGAGCAAATGTGCCTCATCAAAAAAGAACACCAGCTTGGGTTGGGGCAGATCCCCTACCTCGGGCAGTTTTTCATAAAGCTCAGCCAGCATCCAAAGCATGAAAATGGCATATAGGCGTGGGGACTGCACCAACCGGTCGGCGGCGAGGATATTCACCAGACCCCGACCCGAAGCATCGGTGCGCAACCAATCAAAAATATCCAGGGCTGGCTCGCCAAAAAAATATTCAGCACCCTCATTTTCCAGGCGTAGCAAGGCCCGCTGTATGGCACCGACGGACTGCGGCGCAATATGGCCGTACTGCGCTCGCAGAGTCGATGCATTTTCACCGACATAGCGCAGCATCGAGCGCAGATCCTTAAAATCCAGTAATAGCAAGCCCTCCTCGTCTGCCACACGAAACAACACATTCATGACCCCTTCCTGGGTATCATTTAAGTCCAGCATGCGAGATAATAGCAAAGGGCCCAAATCAGATACCGTAACCCGTATTGGGTGCCCTTGCTCGGCCAGCACGTCCCAGAAAGCCGAGGGATTGGCCTGCCACTCAGGAGCAGGGATCTGATAGCGCTGCAAGCGCTTTTCGAGCTTTTCATTGGGCACACCGGCCTGGGTGATACCACTCAGGTCGCCCTTGATATCGGCTACGAACACCGCCGTGCCCTGACGCGAAAAAGCCTCGGCCAGCACCTGCAGGCTCACGGTTTTACCGGTACCTGTGGCGCCGGTAATACAACCGTGGCGGTTCGCCATCTGGGGTAAAAGTTTTATACTGTGATTATCATGATATGCCACTGAAATGGGTTGAACCATGGAATGACCCCTGCACTATGCTTGGTTGATTTGTTCATTTTTTCGAAAACAATTAAAGTGTAGCGCAAGCATTATTAAGTGCACAGGTTAAAATAGGCATTATTCAATAAAACATTCTAAACATTTGATAGCAAAACAATTATGGCAGGTCATAGTAAATGGGCTAATATTCAGCACCGCAAAGGCCGTCAAGACGCCAGGCGGGCAAAAATCTGGACGCGTCTTATCCGCGAAATACAGATAGCTGCACGGGACGCCGGTCCTGATCCGGAGACCAATCCCAGGCTGCGTCTGGCTTTGGAACGGGCCGCTGCAGCCAACATGCCAAAGGACAACATAGAACGCGCTATTCAGCGTGGGGCAGGCTTGCTCGATGGGCAAAGCCTTGAGGAAATACGCTACGAAGGCTATGGAGTTGGCGGTGCCGCAGTCATTGTGGATTGCATGACCGACAACCGCACCCGCACGGTAGCCGAGGTCCGCCATGCCTTTAGTAAATATGGTGGCAATCTGGGCATTGACGGCTCGGTTGTGTTTCAATTCAAGCACTGTGGACAGTTTATATTTGCCCCGGGCACGGACGAGGATCAAGTGATGGAGCTGGCCATTGAGGCAGGCGCCGAGGATGTCATCACCGATGATGAAGGACTCATTGAGGTTGTTTGTGCACCTGCAGACTATGAGGAAGTCAAAAATGCCTTCGAGGCGGCAGGCTTGACCCCCGAGATGCAGGAGGTCACCATGAAACCTCTCAATGAAACCGAGCTCGAAGGCGCAGAGGCTGAAACCATGAAAAAGATGCTGGAGGCGCTGGAATCTCTGGATGATGTGCAGGAGATTTATACTTCGGCGGTCATGGATGAGACAGAATAGTGCATCTTACCCACCCTTTAGATCAACGCAAGGCTAATTTTTACTGATTATGAAACTACTGGTTATCGGCGCAGGCGGCCGTGAACATGCCATCGCATGGCGTTTAACGCAGTCACAACGTGTGACAAAAGTTTATGTTGCCCCGGGCAATGGGGGGACAGCCAGTGCCAAGCGCATGGAAAACGTGCCCCTGCACACCAACGAGGAGCTGGTGGCCTTTGCCCGTGACAACGATGTCGCCTTTGCTGTAGTTGGTCCTGAGGCGCCCCTGGCGGCTGGCATAGTGGATGCCTTCAGACAGGCTGGATTACGTATCGTTGGGCCTACACAGGCCGCTGCCCAGCTGGAAAGCTCCAAGGAATACGCCAAGGCCTTTATGGAGCGCCACCAGATCGATACCGCTGCCTATCGCAGTTTTACTGATCTTGCTGCCGCCAAGGCCTACGTCGATGAGCAAGGCGCACCTATTGTCATCAAGGCCGATGGACTGGCCGCTGGCAAGGGGGTAGTAGTCGCTGAAACCCTGGAGCAAGCCCATGAGGCACTCGACAATATGCTTGGCGATGGACAGTTTGGCCAGGCAGGCGCCCGGGTGGTCATCGAGGAGTTTCTCCAGGGTGAGGAGGCGAGCTTCATTGTTTTATGTGATGGTCAAAATGTCTTGCCCATGGCAACTAGTCAGGACCACAAACGCTTGCTGACGGGTGACGAGGGTCCCAATACAGGTGGCATGGGCGCTTACTCCCCCGCTCCCATTGTTTCTCCCACCTTGCACAATCGCATCATGCGCGAGATCATCTATCCGACTGTACAAGGCATGGCCCGTGAAGGCGTGCCCTATACCGGCTTCCTTTATGCAGGCCTGATGATTGGCGAGGGGCCGGATAGCGATCGCCCCATAAAGTTACTGGAATACAATTGCCGTATGGGTGATCCGGAAGCCCAACCCATATTGCTTCGCCTAAAAAGCGATCTGAGTGAAATTTTTGAGCAAGCTCTGGAGGGTGAGCTCGAGGACGCCACCATCGACTGGGATCGACGTCCTGCCCTTGGCGTGGTCATGGCTAGTGCCGGCTACCCCGAAGAGCCTCGCACCGGTGACGTCATCCAACCGCTGCCCGCTGATCAGGAGGACAGCATTATTTTCCACGCTGCCACGACACTTGAAAATGAGGTCCTCAAGACATCTGGAGGGCGTGTACTATGTGTCACCGCCTTGGGAGAGTCATTACGGCGTGCCAAGGAAACCGCCTACACTACCGCCACCCAGGTCCATTTTGATGGCAAGCAATTTCGCTCGGATATTGGCTGGCGCGCATTAAACTCAGGCCAAGGTAATTAATTTTATTCTGTCGCAGCATGAGCATTCCCATTTCTATCGCACACGATTATTTTCTGG
>DATGTB010000185.1:0-8128 GCA_035302065.1 Paenalcaligenes sp.
TATTTGCTAAGCCGCAACTTCAAAAGGGTGCAACTCATGAGGGCCACCTTTGTGGTCATGATAATTTGCGGTAGCAGTGTCTTTGCATTTCAATTACCGGTCCTTGTCGTTGCCGTGTTGTGCATCCTCTTTGCCGGTGTGGGCGGTATGATCCCCACCAGCATTTTGTCATCAGCCCCGGTCATTGCCCCATCTGCCTTAGCCATACCCATCACGGTCGGACTATTTATGCAGGGCAGTAATCTGGGCCAAAGCCTGGGTCCCCTCATTGCAGGCTGGAGCACACAGCTTTACGGTTGGAACTCCGCAGCCTTTGTGATTTTGTTTTTTGGCATTCTAGGTTTAATCCTGCTTTTATATAAGCGCCTGGAGGCATAAAAAAAGGGAGCCGCTACGGCTCCCTTTGCCACTATCTGGTCTTTTTACACATCCAGGTTGCCGGCCTGCAAGGCATGCTCCTCGATAAAGGCACGTCGTGGCTCAACCTCATCTCCCATCAGGGTAGTAAATACCTCATCAGCCGCAATGGCATCCTCGATTTTTACTTGTAACAGACGTCGGGCAGATGGATCCATGGTGGTTTCCCAAAGTTGTTCGGGGTTCATCTCACCAAGCCCTTTGTAGCGCTGCTTGACCAACCCTCTTTCGGCCTCTTGGCGCAGCCACTGAACGGCATCACGGAAATGTCCAATGGCTTTTTCCTTGCGCCGCTCACCTTGACCCCTATACACCTTGGCGCCCTCACCAATCAAACCCATGAGCGTCTCACCAGCCTGTTCCAGGGTGTTGTAATCAGGACTTAAAATAAAGCTATTATCAAAGGTGCTGACACGAATATTACCGTGTAATAAGCGCTGTACAATTACCTCCCATTGTTCACTTTCCTCATTTAACTGGGCGAAAACACGAACCTCGTGCGGATGAGCCGGATCAACCAGTACCTCCTCAAGCTGTTTTGCCGCAGCCTGCGCTTGCTCCTCTGAACTCAGATCTATTTTGACCCCCTCGGCAATTGCTGATAGGGCTTCTGAATCAAACCAACGCCCCTGACGGTGGATAATCTGATCCGCCAACAGATACTGACGAATCAACTCCTCAAGTGCGGTTCCCTCTATCAGCTCGGCGCCCTCTTGAGGCAAGATTGCGGCATCCTTGAGCGCCAATCCGAGCATGAACTGTGCCTCCTCGACATCATCCTTGAGGTAACGCTCCTCGCGCCCGACACGCACCTTGTAAAGAGGAGGCTGGGCAATATAAATATGGCCCCTTTCCACCAACTCGGGCATTTGTCGATAAAACAATGTCAATAACAAAGTACGAATATGCGCACCATCCACATCCGCATCCGTCATGATGATGATGCGGTGATACCGTAGCTTGTCAATATTAAAATCAGGACCAATACTGGTGCCCAAAGCCGTAATCAAGGTGGTGATTTGCTCACTGGCAATCAAGCGATCAAAACGCGCTTTTTCTACATTAAGCACCTTGCCACGCAGTGGCAAAATGGCTTGAAACTTGCGATCCCGCCCTTGCTTTGCGGATCCTCCAGCGGAATCCCCTTCAACGATATACAACTCGGATTTGGCCGGATCCTTTTCCTGACAATCTGCCAACTTGCCCGGCAAACCTGCGCCCTCGAGCACACTTTTACGACGTGTCACCTCTCGCGCCTTGCGGGCCGCCTCACGTGCGCGGGCTGCCTCGATGATTTTAGCGGTTACTGCCCGTGCATCATTGGGGTTTTCCAGCAACCAGGTTTCCAATGTCCGGTTAATGACATCATCCACTGCGGGTCGTACCTCACTGGAAATCAAGCGGTCTTTGGTCTGCCCGCTAAATTTCGGCTCTGGTACTTTAACGGACAAAACGCAGGTCAACCCTTCACGCATATCGTCCCCGGTAGTTTCTACCCGTGCGCGCTTGGCCAGCTCATTGTCATTAATGTATTTATTCATGACTCGGGTCATGGCTGCGCGCAAACCGGTCAGGTGACTACCACCATCCCGTTGTGGAATATTATTTGTAAAACAGAGAACGGTCTCACCGTAACTGTCATTCCATTGCATGGCGACTTCGACCAAGATCTCTACCCCGCCCGCATCGGAACTGGTGGACACATTGAATACATTTTCATGCAATACCGTTTTACTGCGATTGATGTACTCTACAAATCCCTTGACCCCACCCAAAAAGGCAAAATCCTCTTCCTTGCCCTGGCGCTGATCAATGAGACGTATCTTGACCCCGTTATTCAAAAAGGAGAGCTCACGCAAACGCTTGGCCAAAATATCATATTGAAAATTGACCTGGCTAAAAATTTCCTTATCTGCCAAAAAATGCACCAAGGTGCCTGTCTTGTCGGCTTCACCAACAACAGCCAGGGGGGCGACCCGCTCTCCACGCTCAAAACGCAGGAAATGCTCTTTGCCATCCCGCCATACCTTGAGCTCAAGCCACTCACTAAGGGCATTGACACAAGACACCCCTACACCATGCAAGCCACCAGAAACCTTGTAGCTGTTCTGGTCAAACTTTCCGCCCGCATGCAATTCGGTCATGACAATTTCTGCGGCGCTGCGCTGCTCCTCATCGTCCTGATGCACCTCCGTGGGTATTCCACGGCCATTATCAAAAATGGAAATACTGTTATCTGCATAAATGGTCACCACGATTTCATTGCAATGACCTGCCAGTGCCTCATCAATCGAGTTGTCCAGCACCTCAAACACCATATGGTGCAGACCCGTACCATCTGAAGTGTCGCCAATATACATGCCCGGACGTTTACGAACCGCCTCGAGGCCTTTTAGCATTCTTATGGATTCTGCTCCATATTCATTTTCAGGAGCTAATGTTTCATCGGTCATAAATTATTTACCTTTTCACTAAACTGAATTCGAATGCAATATGCGCTTTACACCCCATTAAATACGCATCGGCATTACGACATATTTAAACGACTCCTCTTCTGGCAGGGTAATCAATACCGAGGCATTTGCATCCGGATGCACAGACCAGCGTATTTCTTCACTGCGCACATTACTCAACACATCCAGCAAATAATTGACATTAAACCCTACATCCAGTGGCTCGTGGGCATATTCCACCTCCAGTTCCTCACGCACCTCCTCCTGCTCGGCATTGGTGGCGGACACCTTCATATGGTTATTTTCCAGCTGTACCCGTATCCCCCTGAACTTGTCTGAAGTCAAAATGGCAGCCCGTTGCAAACTGCCCTGAAAACGCGCCCGATCCAGATTAAAGTGGCGACTATAGTTTTGTGGAATGACCCGACTGTAATCCGGGAACTTGCCCTCTACCAACTTGGTAATAAGTTCAACCCCGGAAAAACGACAGCGCATCTGCCCATCCGTCACGCTGATCTCTATCTGCTCATCCTCATCGTCACTGAGCAAGCGCTGCAACTCCAACGCTGTTTTACGTGGAACGATCACCTCACTTTGCTGCTCTACCCCCTCGATGGCAGCAGCGTTATGAGCCAGCCGGTGTCCATCAGTAGCGACTGTGCGCAACCAACCAGGCTCAATGACAAACAGCATGCCATTCAGGTAGTAACGGATATCCTGCTGAGCCATGGAGAAATACACCGTATTCAACAATCCCTTGAGCTGCTTTTGCCCCATGGTCACCGTCGTACTCCACTGCTCAGGCGCAGTCAACCGGGGATAGTCCCCTGCCTCCATGGTCTGCAATGCAAACCGGCTTTGGGCAGACTGCACGATGAGCTTGTTATCATGCAATCGCAAACTTACCTCATCAAAATCTGGTAGCGCACGCAAGATATCAAACAGCTTTCTGGCCGCTACAGTGGTCGCCACTGACTCCGGCCCAACACCAAAGTCTGCCTCCGTGCTGATTTGCATTTCCATATCATTGGCCAGGAAAGAGACCTGCTCTCCTTCTTTGGCAATCAAAACATTGGCCAGTATCGGTAAAGTATGTCGGCGTTCGACAATCCCAACCACCGTGGACAAAGTCTTTAACAACGCATCACGGGTTGCCTGTACAAGTTGCATGGTTATCCTTTCAGGGTTTGTTCCAAAACATGAAGAGAATGATTCAAATCGCTTTGCTTGGCACGAGCCTCGCTAATTTTGCGAACCGCATATAACACGGTCGTGTGGTCACGACCCCCAAATAGCTCGCCTATTTCCGGCAAGCTTTTCTGAGTCAATTCCTTGGCCAGGTACATCGCAATCTGACGAGGCAAGGCGATGTTGGCCGGACGTCGCCTGGAATACATATCAGCGACCTTGATCTTGTAATAATCTGCCACAGTTTTCTGGATGTTTTCCACCGTAATCTGACCATTGAAAACAGACAGCAAGTCCTTTAACGCCTCACGGCACATTTCTACCGTCAACACCTGCTTGCCATGAAAGCGCGCGAAAGCGGACACTTTGCGCAAGGCCCCTTCGAGCTCACGGACATTACTGCGCAAATGCTTGGCAATGAAAAAAGCAACCTCCTCGGGCATTTCTATCCCCTCAGTCTGGGACTTACGCAACAAAATGGCTACCCTCATCTCCAGCTCGGGCGGCTCGATTGCCACGGTCAAACCGGAATCAAACCGTGAAATCAATCGGTTATCAATATTAGATAACTCCTTGGGGTAGGTATCCGAAGTAATGATGATCTGTTTGCGCTGTGCAACCATCGCCTCAAAGGCATAGAAAAACTCCTCCTGAGTGCGGTTTTTACCGGCAAAGAACTGAATGTCGTCAATCAGGAGCAAATCCAGTGAATGATAATACTGCTTGAACTCATCAAATGCCCGCCGCTGATAGGCTTTTACCACATCGGAAACATACTGATCCGCATGCACATAACGCACCCGACTGCCCTTGCCCGTTGTCAGCAGGGCATTACCGATGGCATGAATCAAATGGGTTTTGCCCAGACCAACCCCGCCATACAAAAACAAGGGGTTATAGGAAATGCCGGGGTTTTCAGCAACCTGCAACGCCGCCGCCCGCGCCAACTGATTGGCGCGCCCTGTAACGAAATTCTCAAAGGTCAAATCGGGGTTAAGGCGGGATTGCTCATACAGGGTTTCCGCCAGCTGAACCTCGGTTTGTGCTGCTGATGCAGCCTGGCCCGAACCATAAGCTGGCGCCTCGCCGGTCGGCAACGCCGTAGTGGACTGACCATTTGCTGCATTGCCCTGCCGGGCCTGCGAACCAGACTGATCCTGCTGCTGAAATAATGTGGCGGCAGTCACCACAGGCTGTGACTGTACCGGTGAATGAGCCAACTCGAGCTCTAATACCACCTGGCTCTTAAACCAGTTACTGGCCAATTCCTGAATACGTGCAGCAAAGTTTTTCCGCACCCAGTCCAGCTTGAAACGGTTAGGGGCGGACATAAGGAGCACCCCTGACTCCTCGTCAAAATCCAGCGGTTCTAATGGTTTTATCCACGCATTTATCTGCTGTGGCGGCAACTCTTGGGAAAGCTGCTGCACACAGGAAGACCAAAAATCATTCATAAGCTTCACAAAAAGAAAGGCATATTCCATGGTGGCAAAGACTGCCAGGCTTAGTTATCCACAAGCCCATCCTTATAATAAACGATTTATCCACACCCTGTCGCCTGACGAATAAAGGTACCTTTGCCACAACTGAACCCGCAACCCTTTAGTTTAACATTCAAAAGCGCTCTTTAGCATTGACCTTTGGCGTAAAATTTGTTGAAATAGATGACTTAACTTTATCTTGGCTTAATATTTTCAAAAATTACTATGAAACGCACATTTCAACCATCAGTTACTAGCCGCAAGCGTACGCATGGCTTTAGAGCGCGCATGAAAACTCGTGGCGGGCGTGCTGTATTGAATGCCCGTCGCAGAAAAGGGCGCAAACGCCTGGCTGTTTAATTTATTTTCTTTAGCCTATTGGGGGTGTAGTGCGCATGAACAACAATCATTTCTGCACTTCATTCCCGACATCAGTACGTCTACGCAGGCCTTCCGAATTCAGGCATGCTTTTTCAGGCCGGCGGATTTCCAGAGGGGGGCTTTTAGCGGTACACACTCCAAAGCAGTCCGATCCCAATCAAGACTCGGCACGCCTTGGTATCATCGTCGCCAAGCGCTTTGCGCCCAGAGCAGTGACACGCAATACCATCAAGCGCATGATACGTGAGCACTTTCGGCTCAAGCGCACGCAGCTGCCTCCAGTCGATTTGGTAATTCGCTTACACCGTGCCGTACCGCACGGCAGCCTGAGACAGCTAAAACAGCATCTGGGCAAAGAGCTCCACTGGCACTTTCGAAAAATTGCTGATGACCATGCTAAAGAAAATCACCATTAGTCTTATTCGCATCTATCAATATGCAATCAGTCCCTGGCTTGGACGTAGCTGTCGCTACTACCCCAGCTGCTCTTCTTACAGCATCGAAGCCATTCAAATGCACGGTGTTCTAAAAGGGGGGTTATTGGGGGCGTGGAGGATTCTGCGCTGTAACCCCTGGGGGGGTAGCGGTGTCGATCCGGTACCCGTTGCATTGACCAAAACACAAAAGTTCTAGCAACTCTTTTCTGCTACCCACAATGCCTTAATCCAGCATTTTCTACATTCGTCAGGTGCTATGGATATTCGACGTACCATTCTCTGGTTAATTTTCGCTTTTTCAATCCTTCTGCTGTGGAATAACTGGCAAACACACCAAGGTCGACCATCGATCTTTGGTACGACACCTGCCGCTGACACAGCCGCCCAATCCTCAAGCACGGAAAATGCTGACTCTGCCAGGGACCCCAGTGTGCCTCAGGTGGAGCAAGCCAGCAGGCCAACACGTGACGTCCCACAGGAGGCTGCAGCGCAACCCGAAAGCGAGCTCATCACAGTACACACAGAGGTCTTTGACCTGACCTTTGATAGCACCGGCGCCCAGCTCATTAGCGCCCGTTTGTTGCGCTATGATGCACCAGGTGATGACGATGGCCCCATGCCCTTGCTTAACCGCGATGAAAGCAGCGTCTATGTTGCCCAATCCGGCCTCATCAGTAGCGATGCCGGCCACACTCTGCCCAACCACTTATCGGACTATCACTTCGTCGAGGAAAAGGAAAACCCGCAAACCGGAACCATAGAGGTCATCTTTGCGACTACTACCGATACGGTCAAGGTCATCAAAACCTATGAGCTTAAAAAAGACAGCTACGATATCGCTGTTCGCTACGACATAGAAAACATCAGTGATGCCCCGATCCATCCATCCATTTACTATCAGCTAGAGCGCGATGGAAACAGTCCGCCGGATTCCTCAAAGCTCTATCGCACCTTTAATGGTCCGGTGGTTTACTCGGATCAAAAAGAATTCCAGAAGGTGTCCTTTTCCGACCTGGACAAGGACAAGGCCGACTATGTCCGAGAAGCAGATAATGGCTGGATTGGTTTTGTACAACATTACTTTGCCAGTGCCTGGGTTCCACCGCAGGGCATTACTCGCACCAATCAGGTACTAAAGGTAGGAGAAAACCGTTACGTTGCCCGCTCCATCGAGGCAGTCGGCACCATTGAGCCGGGACAACAAAAGGAGATCACCGCCCATCTCTGGGTAGGCCCACAGGATCAAAAAGCCATGGCTGCCTTGGCGGACGGGCTTGACCTGGTCGTTGATTACGGCTGGCTGACCATTATTTCCAAGCCCTTGTTTACCATCCTGACCTGGATTCACAGCCTCATCGGTAACTGGGGCTGGTCCATTGTCATGTTGACCGTACTGATCAAGATCATCTTCTACCCGCTTTCTGCTGCGAGCTACCGCTCTATGGCCCGCATGAAGCAGGTTACTCCCAGAATGCAAGCACTACGCGAACAGTATGGTGATGACCGCGCCAAGCTAAATCAGGCCATGATGGAGTTGTATCGCAATGAAAAAATCAATCCCTTGGGCGGTTGCTTGCCCATGCTGGTACAAATTCCCGTATTTATCGCCTTGTATTGGGTGCTTTTAGGTAGTGTTGAGATGCGGGGCGCCCCCTGGATTTTATGGATTAAAAACCTGGCCACTCCGGATCCTTATTTCATCTTGCCAGCCATCATGATGGCGACCATGTTCCTGCAAATCAAACTCAATCCGACCCCGCCAGATCCAATG
>DATGTB010000186.1:0-3997 GCA_035302065.1 Paenalcaligenes sp.
CATCCTCGAGTCAGCCATCACCACCATCATGGACTGTGAGGACTCGGTAGCAGCTGTTGATGCCGAGGATAAGGTGCTGTGCTATCGCAACTGGCTGGGCCTGACAACAGGCGAGCTCACCGAGGAAATCACCAAGGGCGATCACACCTTTACGCGCCGGGCCAATCCCGATAGAGACTATATCGATCTCGACGGTCAGCCACAAACCCTGCCCGGACGCTCACTCATGTTTGTGCGTAACGTCGGGCACCTGATGACCAATCCCGCCATCCTCGATGAGCAAGGCAATGAAATATTCGAGGGCATCATGGACGCGGTCTTCACTTCGTTGATTGGGGCCCGCGATTTGACACTCAAACGTAACTCCCAAACCGGTTCCATCTATATCGTCAAACCCAAAATGCACGGCCCCGAGGAGGTCCGCTTTGCCAATGAGCTATTCGCCCGGGTTGAGGATTTGGTCGGACTTGAGCGCAACACACTCAAAATGGGCGTAATGGATGAGGAAAGACGTACCAGCCTGACACTCAAAGCCTGTATCGCCGAGGCCAGTGAGCGCACAGTATTTATCAATACGGGTTTTCTGGATCGTACCGGAGATGAAATCCACTCAGTCATGCAGGCCGGACCAGTCATCCGCAAAGGCGAGATGCGCCATAGCAAATGGCTCGATGCCTACGAACGCAACAACGTCCAGGTTGGATTGGAGTGCGGACTACGTGGCCGGGCACAAATCGGTAAAGGCATGTGGGCCATGCCGGATCTGATGGCAGACATGCTCGAGCAGAAAATCGGTCATCTCAAGGCAGGAGGCAACACCGCCTGGGTACCTTCTCCCACTGCAGCTACCTTGCATGCCTTGCACTATCATCAGCTGGATGTCTTTGCCTTGCAAAAAGAAATGCAAGACCAGCCCCGTGAATCATTTATCGATGATATGTTGCATATTCCAGTGGTTGCTTCGGCTCAATGGAGCGCGGAGGAAATCCAGCAGGAGCTCGATAACAATGCCCAGGGAATCCTGGGTTATGTCGTGCGCTGGATTGATCAGGGGATTGGTTGCTCCAAGGTACCAGACATCCATGACGTTGGCCTGATGGAGGATCGGGCAACCCTGCGCATTTCCAGTCAGCATATTGCCAACTGGCTCCTGCACGGAGTTACCCAACGTGAGCAGGTAGAGGAGACCTTGAAGCGTATGGCGCGCGATGTCGTCGACAAGCAAAATGCCGATGACCCCAATTACCTGCCCATGGCCCGCGACTTTCAGGCCTCCCGCGCATTTCAGGCGGCCAAGGATTTGGTCTTCAAGGGCGTAGAGCAGCCCAGCGGTTACACAGAGCCCTTGCTACACCACTGGCGCCTGTCCCTCAAACAAGGAGCATAAAAACCATAAAATACAAAGGCCGGTTGAATTACCGGCCTTTTTTATTAGAGATCCAGCACAATATGCTTGCCCTTGGCGCGTGAACAACAGGGGGTCATCAGCTCCTGACTGCTTTTTTCCTCGGGATGCAAATAATGATCCCGGTGATCCACAGCCCCCTCCAACACCCCGGTCACACACGTCCCGCAAATCCCCTCCTCACAAGACACCAATATATCTATGCCCTGTGCCCTGAGCACCTCCACAATGGTTTGCTCCGCCCCCACGGTAAAACTCTGCTGACTGCGCGCGAGCGTAACGGTAAAGGGCTGATTTTCATGACTTTGCTGATGCGCTTGCAACCCGTCCAGGGAAAAATACTCATAACGCACCCGCTCTTGTGGCAAGGACACCACCCGTGCTCCTGCCAGCACTGCCCGAATCAATGTGGCCGGTCCACATACATAAACCCGGGAGCGCAGGTCAATGTCCTCGAGCGCCATGCGCAAATTAAAAGCGATATGGCCTTGGTAATCATCATGATAAAAACGCACGTGTTCAGCAAAATCTGCCTCATGCAGCCACTCATAAAAAGCTGTGCGCGCCCGATTTCGCGTACTGTAATGCAGGACAAAGGACTGCCCATGGCGATGCAAAAACTGCGCCATGCTCAGTAACGGCGTCACGCCAATCCCACCGGCAATGAGAATATGATGAGGGGCCTGCTCATCAAGTTGAAAACGGTTTCGGGGGGGGCTGATCCATAAATGATCCCCAACCTGACAGTGCGCAAACAAAGCCTGCGAACCACCCCGCGACTCCAACTCCTTTTGAATCGCTAACACATATCGGCTCGTGTCGAGGGGATCATTGATGAGAGAGTACTGCCGCACCAAATCGGTCTCCGGGATACACACATCCACATGCGCCCCCGGCTCAAAAGCAGGCAAAGGCCGCCCGTCAACGGCAGTCAGCTCCAGACGGATGATGCGCTCAGCTTCTTGTTCCCGAACCCGAATTTGAGTCTGTATCCAATCCATGTACTAACCACCACGATGCTGGGCCAACACCTCATCCAACAACGCCAAGGTCTGCTGCAAATCCTCCTGACTCAAGTTCAAGGCCGGCATAAAGCGTAGTAGATTAGGACGAGCGGCATTCAGCAACAAACCATGTGGCTCCAGATTGCGGGCAGTCTCGACAATCGCTGCGGCATCCTCCTGATCCAGCTTGAGAACACGCAATAAACCCAGCCCCCGCTCACCTGCCAATCCCCACTTGTCACTCAGGTGGCGCAGCCCCTCAGAAAGTGCTACCGAGCGTGCTTTGACCTCATCAAAAAAGCCGGGCTGCAGCAACGTATCGAACACCGCCACCCCTGCCGCAGCAACCAATGGATTACCGTTATACGTCCCGCCCTGATCTCCATGCTGAAACACACTGACCTCTTCCTTGGCACATAAGGCAGATAGCGGCACCCCGCCCCCGATGCCCTTGCCCAAAGTCATGATATCGGGCTCGATATTGCAATGTTGATAGGCAAATAAAATCCCTGTACGTCCCATCCCTGTTTGAATCTCGTCCACAATCAAGAGCAGGTTTTCCAGATCACACAAGGCACGCAACTGTTGCATAAACTCAAAAGAAGCAGGAATAACCCCCCCCTCACCTTGTACCGGCTCGAGCATGATGGCAACCGTATCCTTATCAACGAGCCGACGGACAGAATCTATATCATTGAGCTTGGCCTTGTGAAAACCATCGACCTGCGGCGCAAAAATACTGTCCCAACCCGCCTTGCCCGAGGCCGACATGGTCGCCAGAGTGCGACCATGAAAGCTATGCTCAAAGGTAATGATCTTGTGCGCTCCCCCACGGTGCAATTGGCCCCATTTGCGGGCCAGCTTGATAGCCCCCTCATTGGCCTCTGCCCCGCTATTGGCAAAAAAGACCCGATCAAAACAAGAATGATCAGTAATTCTCTTGGCCAGCTGCATCGCCGGCTCGTTATAAAAAGCAGGTGACGGGTTAATCAGCTTGCCCGCTTGTGCGCTGATTGCCTCTACCAGCACCTTGGGCGAATGCCCCAAAGCATTGACTGCCCAACCTTGAATCATGTCCAGATAACGTTTGCCCGCATGATCCTCTAACCATGAGCCTGAGCCACGCACAAATACAAGCTCGGGCCGATAAGTAATTTCCATCAGTGCCTGCGCACCAGCTGCATCAAATTTCATTGTGCCTACCCTTATTAATAAATGATGAACCACATTTTAGCTTATGCCTTGCAACGATGTGTTGAAAAGCGCTATGACCCTAATCCTCATATAAAGACAATTGATACGGGTACATGGACCCCTGTTCGTATTCTGACTGGGTGATTAACTGCGCCGCCTTGACCCCGAGTAGCCGCAAACGCCGATTGTGCAAAGGGATGCGGCGCAGGTTTTGGCGCGCATAATACAAAATCTCCCGGCCCTCTTGTAGAGGCTGCGCGGCCTGCGTGCTACGGGTCAGCGTCACAAAATCATCAAAACGGATTTTGACCTCTATATTTTGTGCATAATTACCTGCCTGAGCCAAATCCTGACTCAAACGCGTACATAAATCGGTCAAAATGCCACTCAAAAG
>DATGTB010000187.1:0-10323 GCA_035302065.1 Paenalcaligenes sp.
ACCACAGCAAATAAGCTGGCGGAGGTTTTGGCGCTCTCGACCAGGGTTTCAAACAGGCCCTTCCAACTCAGACTACGACGCCACAGGGCAATTAGAAATGCGCCCCCGGCCCCGATACCGGCTGCCTCGGTAGGGGTAAATACGCCCAGATAAATACCGCCCATGACCAGTAAAAACAAAGCGAGTATATCGCGCACCCCCAGCAAGGCCCTGATACGCTCAGGCCAGCTCATGCGCTCACCGGCCGGACCGGAATCAGGCTGTCGCCAGACAGTATATTTGACCGCCACCAGATACAGCAAAATACCCAAAACCCCCGGGATCATGCCTGCCGCAAAAAGCTCCCGGATACTGGTTTCCGTCAATAGCCCGTAAATGATGAGAATCACGCTAGGCGGGATCAATATGCCCAACGTGCCGCCTGCGGCAATGGAGGCTGTCGCCAGTGAATCCGAGTAACCATAGCGACGCATCGGCGGCATCGCCACCCGGGACATGGTGGCTGCAGTGGCCAGGCTCGAGCCGCACACAGCTGAAAACCCCCCACAAGCAACCACGGTTGTCATGGCCAGCCCGCCGCGATGGTGCCCCAAAAAGGCATATGAGGCCTTATATAACTCACGGGAAAGCCCTGAACGGGTGACCAGATTGCCCATCAGGATAAACAGGGGAATGATGGACAGGCCATAGTCCTGGGCAGTATCGATGATGCGGTTGGCTGACAGGGACAACGGCACATTCCAGCGGTAGGTGGAAAAATTATCCCAGCTCAGGCCATTGAGTACCGCAAAACCAAAAAAGCCCACCAAGCCCATGGCAAAGGCAATGGGCACGCGCAGGAACAATATCATCACCAGCAGGATCACAAAACCGATCAAGATCACGCTCATTGGTCGACCTCCTGCTGATGGTTGCGACGGCGATTAGCAAAGGTACAAACCAGCAGACCCAGGGCGGTAATCCAGCTCAAAATCGCAATCGCCTGGATAAAGAGCCCAGCCGGCAGGTGCAAAAAGTCGGTGGTGATGCCCCGCTTGAGATTGCGGGCACCCAGCTCGTAAATGCGTAGGGCAACAAAATAAAAGGAAGTGGTAATCAGTAACGTGGACAACCAGGCCAGCAGCCGCAATACTACTGGCGGCGCAAAACCATCAATCAAATCCACCACTATCTGACCACCCCGCCAGGTGATGACGGGCATGGCGGTAAAGATAACCAGTGAGAGACCGATTTCTGTCAGCTCCGTGGCCCCGACCAGGGGCTGGCTAAAAAAATAACGCCCGATCACATCCACGCAGGTCAGGAGCATGAGCAAAAACAAGAGCACCGCAGAACATAATTCGAGCAAGAAGGCCAACCATTTCATTGGCCCTCTTTCCTCGTATTTATTATTTAGCCAGGCAACAAAGGACATACTGTACCCCACCCTTTATCAGTCGGCTGGTGTGTAGTTGGCCACCTCTTCACGCACCCTATCCAGCGCGGCCTGGGCATCCACCCCCTTGTCAGCCACCCGCTCGAGCCAGGCTTTGTCCAGGCCCTGCATTTTTTCCATATAGGCCTGGGTAATGGGGTCATCTTCGGTCAATTCCTTGACCTGCGCCCCATTCTCGATGGCGAACTCCAGGGCTTCCTTATCCTCGGTATCCCAAGAGCGGCCTGCAAAAATGGACAGTTTTTCGCCAGACACACTGCGGATGGCTTCGGCATCCTCTGCGCTGATGGAATCCATGAAATCCGGGCTGATAAACATCACAAAACTGCCCAGATACATCCCCTGTGGCAGCATGGTGATGTAGGGTGCGACCTCAAAGAGGCGCTGCGCCTTTTGCTCAGTAGCTGGCATGAAAACACCATCGACCACACCAGTTTGCATGAGCTCATAGACCTTGTTACCGGGCGCTGCAACGGGGACAATCTCCAGGCGCTTGCCAATTTCAGCCTGCACCCCACCCCCAACACGGATCTTTTTGCCCTTAAGGTCCTCCAGGCTTTCAACCGGGAAATTGGTCTGCATGACCCCGGGCCCGTGGGTAAACAAGGCCAGCAATTCCAGCCCATCATGCTCACCCGACTCGGTGAAATACTCCTGGTAGGTGCGCCAATGCGCAGCCGATGCGGCCTCGGCATCTGCACCAATGCCTGGTAACTCAATTACCTCTTGCAGGTCAAAGCGCCCCGGCACAAAACCATGAAAACTGAAGGCGGCATCGGTGACTCCATCCTCAACCATTTGAAATAGCTGCACCGGGTTGCTGGAAGTGTACTCGATATTGACCTTGACCCGTCCCTCGGTAGCCTCCTCTACCCACTCGGCCCAGGTGGGCCAGACCACCCGGTTTTGCACGTGTGATGGGGGCAGCCAGGTACTGACGTTTAACGTGGTCTGAGCCAGGATTGGGCTGCTGGACAGAGCCACGCAAGTGCCCAGCGCAATTGTTGTCAATGTTTTTTTCACCATTGTTGTCTCCTTGAAAACTTAAAGTTTGATTTTGATGGTTCCTTTGGCGCGCGAACAACAGCTGATCATGCGCGTATTGGCGGCCCGCTCGGCAGCGGTCAGCACCTTGTCCCGGTGCTCTATCTCACCGTATTCCACCACGACCTCACAACTGCCACACAAGCCCTCCTCACAGTCATTGGGAATATCAATATCATGCTCCAGTAATACTTGTAGCAGGGTTTTATCCCGTGGCACATGATAGGTTTTACCCGTATCCACCAGCTCAACCTCAAAGGGCTGCTCAAGCTCGGGGTTCAAAATCCCGCTGCTCGAACTAAAGAGCTCAAAGGTCAGATCCAGCTGGTAAGTGGCGGCCAATACCTCCAACTCATCAAGCATTTTTTCCGGACCGCAGGCATAAATATGGGTGCCTTGGGGTTGCTTGCTGACTAACTCCTGCAGATTGGCCCGCCGTCCCTCTGCAGAGATGTAAAGCTCCGGGGTCTGTGTGATGGCGGTGATCTCATCCACATAGGCCAGCGTATCCCGTTGACGGCCGCAGTAAACCAGGCGATAAGGCTTGCCTTGGTTTTTAAGCTGCTGCGCCATGGATAAAATGGGGCTGATCCCGATGCCACCAGCCATCAGCAGATAATGCTCCGCATCCAGATTCAGTCTGAAAAAGTTTTTTGGTCCACGGATGGGCAGTCGATCCCCTGCCTGCAAATGCTCATGAATCCACTTTGAGCCGCCCTCGCTTTGGGGCTCACGCTTGACGGCAATGACGTAGTGCCCCTTTGCATCAGTCGGGCACAGGGAGTATTTGCGCTCCAGCCCATTGGGCAATATCAGCTCAATATGAGCCCCTGCACTCCAACCGGGCAAGGGCAAATCCGGGTCCGTACTCACCAGGGTGATTTCACGGATGTCGCGAGCGATATCCCGCACCTGTAGCACCTGCGTGGATCGATATATCTGTCGTTTATCCGGATTACCGATGGGGAAAATCACCTGCTGCCGACCCTCACGATAGACCGTATTGGGATCCCAATGCACCCACAGGGCCTCCGGCCCGTGAAAAGAGGTATTGGGCAGACTGCTGAACTCCTGCTCGCTCAATTGCAGGTAGGGAATGCGCCGTGTCAACTCCTCGATCATGACACACATTTCCATGCGGCCAATATTGCGGCCCAGGCATTGATGTGCTCCATAGCCAAAAGATAGGTGCTCGCTGGCGTTATCCCGCTGTATATCGAGCAAATCAGGGTTTTCAAAATGGCGCGGATCCCGATTGGCGGCTGCCATAACCAGAAACAGCTTGTCTCCTTGGGCGATCTTGACCCCACCAACTTCGGTGTCACGGGTGGCCTCCCGACGCCAGGAAACAATGGGGCCGGCATAACGCAGGCACTCCTCCACAGCCCCCGGAATCATATGCGGCTGATCGTGCAGCTTTTTCCATAAACCCGGCACCGACAAAAGATGGCGAATGGCATTGGCTGTTGCTGTGGCTGTTGTTTCGTGCGCAGCAACCAAAATGGCCATCATCATCGAATGCAGGTAATTATCCGTTACCACCCTCGGGTTAGAGCGGTTTTTGCGGATCATGTCGTACATCCAGCCTTTTTTATCGTCGGCATGTTCCTTCATGCGCGCTAGCACCTCGCCGGAAAAATGCCAAAACTTGCCCACCATGGTAGCCACATGCTTTTGTTCTGCGGCTGACGGCCGGCCCCAGATGTTGACCTTGTGAGCAACACCAAACTGTTGCAAGCGCTCGATATCCTCATCCGGAACGCCCAGAAACTTGAGCGCTATGATGATGGGCACCTCCCAGAGCAAAGTGGCCATCAAATCCACCTCACCCTGCCCGATAAAGGCATCCACCTGGCGGCTCACAAGACGGCGAGTCATCTCGCGCAGCTCCTCGAGATTGGGAGCTGCAAAGGCATCGAGCAGCTCGCGGCGGCGCTCCATATGGATGGGCTCGTCCTCATTGACCAGAGTGCGATCCATGGCATAACCGTAGGAGGCCAGAATCGCATCCGCCTCGGCACTGTTGGGGGTAAACTTTTCCAGCACATTACGGGCGGAAAAGGTGATGGGGTCGCGGAAAATGTTTTTGATGTCCGCATACCGGGTCACCACCCAATAATTCATCTCCTCGGAAAAGAAAATAGGCTTTTCCTCACGCAACAACTTGAGCGACTCAGCCGGATTGGCCTGGTACTCGGGGCCAAACATGTCGAACTGTCTGGCCTGTGCATCCACCTGCGCACCCGCTTGAAATGGACACTGTCGGGGCGGCGTCATTGATGCATGTTTCATGACTCCCTCCTTATCGCTGTTTTTATTTTTTATTTTTCAAACTCTCTGGCATGTAAAAACTGCGTATGCTCGGGCGCCCGCTTGGTGCGGCTCCACTCCTCGAGCATGTCATATTTCAGTTCATCGGTGATCTGGGCACGCTTGGCCTCAGCCTGCGGGTCATCATAGGTCAGCTCCAGGCGATGGCCGTTGGGATCAAAAAAGTAAATGGAGTGAAATAACCCATGATCGGTCACCCCCAGCACCTCGACCCCATTGCGCTCCAGATGGTCCCGGGCCGCCAGCAAGGCCTCGCGATCCTTGACCCGCAGGGCGATATGCTGCACCCACTCCGGGGTGTTTTCATCGCGCCCCATTTCCGGTTTGGTCGGCAACTCAAAAAAGGCCAGCACATTATCATTGCCCGCATCCAGAAAAATATGCATATACGGATCGGGCTCCTTGGTCGAAGGCACCTGATTTTCAGCAAAGGCCAGGATGAAATCCATATTGAGGTTTTTCTTGTACCACTCAACGGTTTCCTTGGCATCCTTGCAGCGATAGGCAACGTGATGTATTTGCTCAATTTTAAAAGTCATGACAGTCTCCTTGGCGGGGTATCCCGCATGGCAGCGTTCCCTCAGGCAGCGTCCGGCTGCTGATCCGGACGGGCCTGCATAAAGGCCGGGAGCGCCTCACAGTTTTCATGGACCCGCAAAATGTTTTTATAAGGGCTCAAATCCATCTCGAATCGTTGAGCGTTATAAATCTGCGGGATCAAACAACAATCTGCGATGGTGGGTTCATCAGCGAGGCAAAACTGACCGGCTGTGCGGGTCAGGATTTGCTCAAAGGCCTTGAACCCGGTCTGTATCCAGTGCACGTACCATTGGTTGATTTGTTCTTGTTCGATGGCAAGATTACGGGACAGATAACGTAAAACACGTAAATTATTCAACGGGTGCACATCACAGGCCAACAGCAAGGCGAGCTCACGGGCGGCGGCCCGTTGCTGCACCGAGGCAGGCAAGAGGGCCGGTGACCGGGGATAGGCCTCATCCAGATACTCAATGATGGCCAGCGACTGGCTCAGCACGACAGGGCCATCTACCAGGGTCGGCACCAGGCCCTGTGGATTTAGCTCCAGGTACTCGGTACGATGCTGCTCCCCGCCGTCTCGTAGCAAGTGTATGGGCTCATACTCATAAGGGATCTCTTTCAAATTTAATGCAATTCGGACCCGATA
The DNA here is from genome assembly GCA_035302065.1 of Paenalcaligenes sp. Taxonomy (GTDB): domain Bacteria; phylum Pseudomonadota; class Gammaproteobacteria; order Burkholderiales; family Burkholderiaceae_B; genus Paenalcaligenes. The sequence continues at coordinate 5,997 of DATGTB010000187.1, forward strand.
GGCGGCTGAGCTGCGAAAATAACTATACAATTTCATCATACGCGCCACCGTCAGTCGAAATCCCGAGCCGGCAAAATCGTCCCCCTGACCTCGCCAAAACCCACGCGTATTCCCTCCCGCTCGCAATGGCCACGCATGATGATGGTATCCCCATCCTCGATAAAGCAGCGCTCTTGGCCGTTGGCCAAGGTCAGTGGCTCGGTTGTGTTCCAGGTCAACTCCAGCAGTGAGCCCCGTTCGTGTTTTTCCTGCCCTGAAATGGTCCCGGAACCCATCAGGTCCCCTATCCGTACGTTACAGCCTGACACCGTATGATGCGCCAACTGCTGAGTCATGGTCCAGTACATGTATTTGAAGTTGGTATTGCAAATCACCGTCTCCTGTCCATCCACCTCAAAGGCGACCTCGAGCCGGATGTCATAGTTATTTTCGCGGCTTTCCTGTAAATACGGCAGGGGCTTGGGATCCTGAGGCACCGGTGCGCAACGAAACGGCTGCAAGGCCTCCATGGTCACAACCCATGGCGAGATGGAGGTGCCAAAAGTCTTGGCATTAAAAGGGCCCAAAGGGACATACTCCCATTGCTGTATATCCCGTGCGGACCAGTCGTTGAGCAAGACCATGCCAAAAATATACTCATGCGCCTCATCGACGGCAACCGGCGCTCCCAACTCGGTCTCCCGACCGACAATAAATCCCATCTCCAGCTCAAAGTCCAGACGTCTACAGGCAGAAAATACCGGACGCTGCTCATCAGGCAGCTTGACTTGGCCACTGGGACGGATGATATCCGTACCGCTCACGACTACTGAGCTGGCCCGACCGTTATAAGCCACGGGCAGCTCGGTCCAGTTGGGCATGAGTGCGTTTTCCGGGCCCCTGAACATGGAGCCGATATTAAAGGCATGCTCGCGGGAGGAGTAAAAATCAGTGTAGCCCGGGATCTCCACCGGTAAATGCATGCGCGCCTGACTTTGCGGCACCAGCGCCTGCTGGCGTAGTTTTTGATTATCACGCAGCTGCGCCTCATCCGCCGACAGCAGAGTCTGTAACCGCTGTCGCACCTCAGACCAGTGCGCCTTGCCTGTGGCGATAAAAGCATTCAAGGCAGGCTGGTCAAAGACGGGTTGTGGGGTGGCCGGCAATAGCCCCTGCGCCTCGAGCACACTCAAATCCAGTATGTACGTACCGATCGCCACCCCCACCCGCGGCGCTGCACCACCCACACTAAAAACCCCATAGGGCAAATTATGGATGGAAAAATCACTGTCGGGTGCTACCTCGACAAAGCTCTTCAAAGTATTCATGACACCACTCAATAGGAATTAAATTGATCATTAATTCCATACTAGGTAGGATGCACTTATTAGACAAGCAGTTTTTTATCATAGACTTATCGGAAAACCTTATGAATTTCACCTTGCGCCAACTATTGGCCTTTGTCACGGTTTATAAGGCGGGCAGCTTCACCAAAGCTGCGCAGGAGCTGCATCTGACCCAATCCGCACTCAGTGGGTTGGTGCGTGAACTGGAGACCAATCTGGAGCTCAAGCTGTTTGACCGCACCACCCGGCAACTCAGTCTGTCGGTAACCGGCGCCCAGCTGCTGCCTGCAGCTATGCGTGTGCTCAATGAGGTACAAGACCTGGGCGATGAGATAAAAAGCTTGAAAAACCTCGAACATGGCGAGGTCAAAATCGCGGTCACCCAGCAACTCGCCTCTGCCAAACTGCCCAAAATTCTGGCCCAGTTCAAAACACGCTACCCACAAATCCGGCTGGAGGTGATTGATTGCGGCGTTGAGGCGGTACAGGAATGTGTGCGTGACACCACCGTGGATATCGGCATCGGTCCCGAACGCGCCCTGGGCCACGGGCTCAAGCAAGAGCCACTCTTCGACCTGCCCTTTCATCTGGTCACTCCGCCAGAGCATCCCTTTACCCAGCGTGATTACCTCAGTTGGGCGGATCTCGAAGATGCGCCATTAATCACCCTTGATGGCTCCTTTGCCGAGCTGCTTGCCGACGATCTGCTGCAACAGTCCGCCCAGAAACTCGGCCCCATAGAATACAAGGTGCGCTTCATGTCCACTGCCCTGAGCATGGTCAAACACGGTCTGGGGCTGACCCTGTGCCTGCCCTACGTGCGTGAGTGGGTGGCACAAAATAATCTGGTCATGATCCCCATTCAGGAGCCCGAGATTCGGCGTAAATTCTTTCTCTACAGCAGAAAGAACCGCAACCTCTCGCCCGCAGTGCAAGCTTTCGTGGAGTTGTTTGCAGCTGAAATCAAAAAGACCTGAAACAGTATATAATTTGCCCTTCGACTTTCGCAGCCAGCAGACCAATCATCATGACACAGCGTCCGGGTATTTATTACAGTTATTTTGCTGTATTCATCTTTTGTGCCATCGCACTGATCGTGCCCAGTGGTTATTCGCTCGGGGCTGCCCTGCTGCTGCTCGGTGGTTTGTACAGTCTACTGCGCACCCCGACCCTGTGTAGCCAACTGCAACGCGCTGATTACTGGCTTTTTGCTGTGTTCTTCTTTTATGCCTTCGTGCTATTTGGCAGTACCTTTTATCACGAGGGCAACCTGCGACAGCTGGATAAGCCCCTGCGATTTCTGCTCGCACCGCTAGGCTTGTTTTTACTGCTGCGCTATCCGGTGCAGCGCACGGCGTGGTGGCTTGGCACCATCGTAGGGGGCTGGGGTACGGGGCTATGGGCCATGCAGCAAAAATTCCTCCTGGATGTAGAGCGGGCAACGGGCTACACCCATAAAATACAGTATGGCAACCTGTCCATGCTCCTTGGCCTGTGGTGTCTGGCCGGGTTGCTCTGGGCCCGGCAACAAAAAACACACCGGCGCCTCTGGACTGCCGCTCTGCTAAGCGGTGCCGTACTCGGCATCCTGGGCTCCCTGCTATCAGGCAGTCGGGGCGGCTGGGTCGGGCTGCCTTTGGTGGCGCTGGTCTTTTACCGCGCTTATGCTGATCTGGTCCGTAAAAAAATCCAGGCCCTGATTGCCCTGCTCATTATTGCCCTTGCCACCATCGTTTATTACCACCCGGCACTCGATGTCCAACACCGCATTCATGAGGCCGTCAGCGATGTACAAAACTATTTTGTCGAGGCCAATCCCAATACCTCGCTCGGGGCCCGTTTCGAGATGTGGCAAGCCGCCACTCAACTCATCAGCGAGCGCCCCTTGTTGGGCTGGGGCGAGCAGGGCTACCGGCAGGGACTACAACGCCTGGTCGATGAGGGCACCCGTCACAGCCTCATCACCCGTTACGGGCAACCTCATAATGAAGTGCTCAATATGTTTGTCAAACACGGTCTGCTCGGCCTGCTGGCCCTCATCCTGATTTATGCCCTGCCCTTCAGGCTCTTTGGCCAGGGACTCAAGGCTTCGGACCTCAGTCAGCGCGCCAATGCCGTGGCCGGGGTCTTGTTGGCAGTGACTTTCATTGATTTTGGCCTGACCCAGGGATTTCTCACCCACAATAGCGGCACCATGATGTATGCCTTTGGTACCGTGTTTTTGTGGGGCCTGTACCGCCCCAGTCTCTTTAACGATCCTCCAGAAAGCGCCATAGCTCCGGAGCCAGGGAGTGCGCAACGTTAAAGCGCAACCAGCCCTCATCACGCCCATCCGGGTAAAAATATGAACCGGGCGCCAACCAGATACCAGCTTTGAGCGCCTGCTCGGCCAGACGGGTAGTCGGCTGTGCGTGCGACTGCTCCTGCGTTGCCGGCGCGTGGCGGGGTCGTGCCCACACAAATAGCCCCTCATAAGGACGGGTAAACACCTCATAATCCAGCGCATCCAGCTGCTCATACACCTGCTGGTGCGCCTGCATTAAACGCGCCTGTATCGAGGCCACATGCTGCCCATAACGCCCCGAGCCCACGACCCGGTACACCAGACGCTCCATCAACTCCGGCGTTGTCAGCCCCAATGCCATTTTGCGACTGGCCAGCAACTCCGTAAAAGCCTGATTGCTCACCACAAAACCCACCCGGGTCGATGGGGCAATGCTTTTGGAAAAACTGCTGACATAGACCACCTGCTCCATCCCGGCCATGGCGGCGAGCAAAGGCGCATGCCCCTGAGCCAAACGACGCGAGACATCATCCTCTATGACCCAGACCCCGTGACGCTGTGTCAGGGTCAACAGCTGAAAGGCTTGCTCCATTGCGAGGTTGCTGCCCGTAGGATTATGCAAGACCGGATTCAAAAAAAACGCACGCACCCGCTGTGTGGCCAGCAACTGCTCGAGCCGCCGCATGTCAAACCCATGCGGCTGACGCTCGATACTCAC
>DATGTB010000188.1:0-4334 GCA_035302065.1 Paenalcaligenes sp.
TGTAAGGCATCCCGCTAGCGTTCAATCTGAGCCAGGATCAAACTCTTCAGTTTAATCTCTGTTTTGTGCTTTGGTTACCCAAAGCGATACTCAAAGAAACGGCGGTGTTTTGCATGTATGCAAAAACCTGTTCCTTATAAGCACTATGTATCGATGCGCAATCACAAGCAGCTAAAGCCACCCGTGCCTGCAGCGCACATAGCACTCACATCTATAGGCTACTAAATTGTTAAAGAGCGTTACCGGACAAAGCCCAGCATCCTGCCTTTCAAAAGAGCTAGTGGTTTACCCTAGCGCCTGGAAAAGCAAAGAATTAAATTATGTACTGTTTTCTAGAAGCTGTCAAGTCTTTCTTTTGCTGTGCAAAAAAGCAACTTAATCAAACGGTGCAAAAACTGCATCTGCACTGCTTGTGCCCCTAGCGAAGTATTAAACTATAAACCATAAAAAAATAATTTGCAAGCACCCAGCACATACCCGCACCAAAACACCTAAAAACCACAGGTGCATATTTGCTGTGCATCGCCTAGACTTTAAATTTGCGCTCTACTCACAACACATTCAAGGTGACCTATGGCCGAAGATATCCTCATCAATGTTACCCCTTTCGAAACCCGCGTCGCTGTCGTTGAGCAAGGAGAGGTGCAGGAGCTGTTGCTGGAACGCACCCACCAATACGGTCTGGTGGGTAATATTTATTTTGGCAAGGTGGCCCGTGTCCTGCCGGGCATGCAGAGTGCTTTTATTGATATCGGTCTGGATCGGACTGCCTTTATCCATGTCGGTGATTTACGTCAGAACCGGCAGGAACGTCTGGCCGGAACCGCGCTCACCCCGATTGAAAAGCTGTTATTTGAGGGCCAATCCATCATTGTGCAGGTTCTTAAGGATCCCATCGGTAGCAAGGGCGCCCGGGTCACCACGCAAATCAGTATTGCAGGACGCATGCTTGTCTATATGCCCTTTGACCCTCACTTGGGTATTTCCCAGCGTATAGAGGATGAGCAAATCCGCCAGGACCTCATGTCCCGGATGCAGGTTATCGCTAAAAACCTCCCCGGCGGCTTTATCATCCGCACCCAGGCAGAGCTGGCCTCGGATGAGGAGTTGGAGTCTGATTGCTTGTATCTACGCAAGCTATGGGGGATTATCTCTGATCGCCTCAAATCACAGCCCTGCCCTTCTACCCTCTATACCGATCTCAATTTGGCCCAGCGCGTGGTGCGCGATCTCGTGCACTCGGAGGTGGACAAAGTGATGGTTGATTCTCGTACCACCCACCAGCAAATCCGCGCATGGGCCAAGACTTATACGCCTTCTGTTTATGAAAAAATCACTCATTACAGTGGGCGTCGCCCCCTGTTTGACACAGTCAATGCCGAGGAGGAAATCCAAAGCGCTCTGTCACGCCGTGTCGAGCTGAATTCTGGGGGCTATTTGATTATTGATCAAACCGAAGCTTTGACCACCATTGATGTCAATACCGGGGGCTATGTGGGCGGGCGCAACTTTGGCGATACCATTTTCAAAACCAACCTCGAAGCCAGTATTACCATTGCCCGGCAGCTGCGTTTACGCAATCTTGGGGGCATCATCCTCATTGATTTCATTGATATGGATAATATGGAACATCGTCAATCCGTGCTCAATGAATTGGCTCGTGCCACTGAAAATGACCGGGCACGCATCACCATTAGTGATTTTAGTCAGCTTGGGCTGGTAGAAATGACCCGCAAACGCACTCGTGAATCGCTGTCGCAGATATTATGCGAGCCCTGCCCTACCTGTGACTCAAGCGGGATTGTACGCACTGCACGCACGGTGTGCTATGAAATCCTGCGCGAAATATTACGCGAGTCGCGTCAATTTGATCCCAAGGAGTTTCGCATCCTGGCCTCTCAAGAAGTGATCGACCTATTTTTGGATGAGGAGAGCCAATACCTGGCGGAAACTGGTGACTTTATCGGCAAACCCATCTCCCTGCAGGTTGCTCCCGAGTACAATCAGGAGCAATACGATTTGATTCTGTATTAATCCATAACCGCATCCGGGCACTCATCGGGAGCACTAAACGCTCTGATTAGGCTGCGGGCCAAGGCCTTGTTACGGGCATAATATGCGTAGGTCACAACCTCTATATTCCCTGTGGTATAGGCGGTCAAATCAGCAAATACGGCCTCCTTGGGGTCATCATCTGCATGCCGCTTGTAGGTGAGGGTCGCAAAATGCACCTGCTGTGGATCGGGCGAAAATCGAAAATAAATATCACAGGCATCGCGGTGCCGAAACAGGCTTTGCTGCAGATCAGCAAAATTACCCGGCATTTTTACCTGACTCATTTGATAGCGCTCCTGGCGTACGTTATCTGCCCCAAACTGTCTTTCACCCGTGGCACATGCAGAGAGCAAAAATGCGCCTATCACGGCGAACATCGAGCGCAAAAGACGGACCTGTGTACGACTCGGGTTGGATTTTTTATTGTGCATCTCAAACATTTTCCTCTTCATTGGCTTTCTCATGGCTTTGCTCTTCGCTGAACTGCATATGATACAGAGCCGCATAAATCCCCTGCTGGCTCATCAGCTCATCGTGGGTGCCCTGCTCGGCAATGCGGCCTTCGTCCAGGACGATGATCTGATCGGCATTTTTTACCGTTGCCAGGCGATGGGCGATGACCAGGGTACTACGCTCCCGCATGAGCTCCTCGAGTGATTGTTGTATCTGTCGCTCTGACTCACTGTCCAGCGCTGAGGTGGCCTCATCCAGTATTAATATCGGTGCATCCTTTATGATTGCGCGCGCAATGGCCAAGCGCTGCCTTTGACCGCCCGACAGCTTGCTGGCCTTTTCACCAACGTAGGTATGCATGCCCTGGGGCAAGGAATTGACAAAATCCTCCAGGTGAGCAGCCTGCAAGGCAGCGAGGACCTCCTCATCGGTTTTGCCGGCAAACTCCCCGTAGGCGACATTTTCCTTGATTGTGCCCTCAAACAACACCACATCCTGGCTGACAAAGGACAAATTGCGACGTAAAGAATGCAATTGCAAATTATCAATGGCCACGCCGTCAATGGTGATTTGACCACTTTTATTGGGTTGTATAAAACGGGGCAGCATATTGGCCAATGTGGTTTTACCACTACCAGAACGGCCCACCAGGGCGACCGTTTGCCCGGGCTGAATATCAAAGCTCACGCCTTTGATCACAGGTTCGGCTTGCCCCTCGTACTGATGCCCAACGTTTTCAAAACGTACCCAGCCCGCAGCAGGCTCAGCCAATAACTCAACTCCGCTATCTACTTCTGGATCATAATCGATGAGTGTAAACACACTTTCGGCAGCCGCAAGCATCCGCTGGATGGTGCCAGTGATATTGGCCAAACGCCGTACCGGATCAAGCAGCTGTACCAAGGCAGCCATGAAAGCGGCAAAACCACCGATGGTCAACCCCTTGCTGGTCGCCTGATAAAGCGCAACGGCAATAACAATGGCAACGGCAATGGTCACAAAAAACTGCGTGATGGGTGACAGGGCAGCATTAGCGCTCGCGGCTCGCATGGCAAAACGCCGCAGGCGGCCATTGACATAGGCAAAGCGCTCACTCTCATGTGCATAACCATTAAACAGCTTGACCACCCGCTGCCCGTCGATTGTCTCACCAACAACACGGGTCAACTCGGCGTTCATGCCCAGGGTATCCCGATTGATACGACGCAAACGCCTGGAAATAAGACGTGCTGCGACGTAGGACATAGGTAGCATGACAAAGACAATGAGGGTGAGCTGCCAGGACATATATAGCAATACCGCCAGCAGTGCCACCACTGTCAGGACCTCACGTACCACCACGGTGATCACCTCGGTGGCTACACTGGCCATGGTCGTGGCATCGATGGTAAAGCGATTGAGTAAACGCCCGGTATCGCCTTTGCGAAAGGTCTCATCAGGCAAGGACAAGAGCCGCTCAAACATCTGCTTGCGCAGTCCCAGCAACATATTATTAGCCACCCAGGCCAGTAAATAACTACTGCCATAACCGGCAATACCACGAATGATCATGATGATGACCACCATCAATGGAATTTGCCAGACATAGGCTGGCTTGGCCCCGGTAAAGCCCTCATCGAGCAAAGGCTTCATGATAACGGCCATCAGCGGCTTTGCAGCTGAGACCACAGCGACTAAAATGACTGCCAGGACAATGACTTTCCAATAAGGCAACAGACGCTCGTATATCCTGCGCCAGATTTCAGCTTCTTCCTGAAAATTTTGTGGAACAAAATGCGTGGTATGGTTACTCAATCGTTTACTCGCTTCATATAATTCAGTACTAG
>DATGTB010000189.1:0-3272 GCA_035302065.1 Paenalcaligenes sp.
TGACAATGGTGGTAAATATGGCCAGGAAAAATAATGTTGCTTTGGGGTTGGTGGAGTTGGTAAAAAAACCGATAGAAAAGGATCGCAGTGCCATCTGCTTGTTGTGAGGAGGGGGTTCTGTCGCCGTCTGCTCGATAGCAGGGGTTGGGCTTGTATGGGTGGTGAAGTTCCACCCCAAATAGAGCAGATAAGCACTGCCAAGGAGCTCAGCTGCATGCATCAACCAGGGTATGGTGTGTATCAAGGCGCCAAAACCCAGCAAGGTATATAACACATGCACAGAAATACCAGCACCGATACCAATCGCGGTGTAGATCCCGGCACGACGACCAAAAACCAGGCTTTGGCGCACAGTCACAGCAAAATCCGGGCCGGGTGCAACAACGGCTAAAAAGTGGATAAGGGCCAAGGATAAAAACTCCCCGGCATAGGAGGGCATAAATTACGACGAGCCGTTTAAATTGCCGCTTAGCGGCAGCTGTTCAGTAGGTAAAGATTCATCTTGCAAGTCGATAATGATAAATGCCTGTTTTGTCATGTTTTTCCCAGTATGGATGGTTTATAAAGCCGTCTCACTGCCAAGCTACGATGAAATGAAACAAGTGAGAGCTGATGTTACGTGCTTTGAGTTTGCTGTGCCTGTATTTGACCGTAAAGCTTGTACAGGAACAAGGAGTGCAGGCTACCTACAGTTTATGATGTTGGTTTACAGTACATTGGCGATTAATCAAGTCCGAAGGGCATTAGATATTGGTTTTATTCTTGACATTCTTTTATTTGATAAAACCACAAGGGTGCTATTATTTGCTCATCTAGGCGTAATTACCTGTTAGTACGGTTTTGTCTTGCTGACATTATTTGATACAGTGGCTAGATAGTAGTTGTTACGGCAGCACTTTTGTTGCAAGCAATAAAAACAATAACAAAAGACCTCACATTCTATAGGATAGAAGACATCATGGTTTTATTGCCAACGACGCGCCGCGACTTTCTCAAACTCGCTGGCGCCACTACCCTTACTACCGGTTTGCCGGGCATTGCTTTGGCACAGCAGGGTCAATTTACTCGAGATTTTAAATGGGGGGTGGGGTCTGCTGCCGGCCAAGTAGAAAGTCGCCAAGGACGGGGCCGCAGTAATTGGGATGTATTTATAGATGCAGGACAGCATGTCAAAGACGGCACCTCGAATCTTATAAATACTGATTTTGAGAATCGGTACATGGATGACTTCCGTTTGCTATCGGATGCCGGGGTGCAGTCTTTCCGATTCTCTTTTGCCTGGCCTCGTATTCAGCCCGAAGCGGCAGGATCCGTCAGCAAAGAGGGCATTGATACCTATGATCGGATGCTCGATGGCATGCTTGAGCTGGGGATGGAGCCTTTTGCAACGATGTTTCATTGGGATGTACCGGTGTGGGCAGGGGATTTGCGCGATCGAGAGCTGGCGTACAGGATGGCTGAGTATGCAGATATCTTGACGCGTCAATTTGGTGATCGGATTCCCATGTGGGCACTACTAAATGAGCCTAACTCGGTAGCTTTTGCGGGTTATATGTTAGGGATGCATGCCCCTGGTTTAGCTTCGGCTGATGCAGCGGGGGCCGCTATCCATCATCAAAATCTGGCTTCCGGATTGATGGCTCAGGCCGCACGTGCCAATTTGGACACTGATACCACCTTGGTCACAACAGTGAATCTGGCGCCAATCCGATCATCCAGTAATCATCCTGCCAAGCCTGAGCTGTTGCGTCGTGCCGATGAGTTTTGGAATCGTACTTTTTTAGATCCACTCTATGGCAAAGGTTATCCCTTGAGTGTAATGCCTTTGGTATCACAGTATATTAAAAATGATGATTTGGATGTGATTGCCTTTAAACCTGAGGCAATAGGGGTCAATTACTACTGTCGCATTTATATAGAGCCCAATGAGCAGGTTCCGGTGGGATTTGTGCCTGACCTCGATGGGGCGCCACAAGCTGTGATTCGCACGGACGAGTATTTCTTTGAGCCAGATGGCATGATTGAAATCTTGCGCTGGGTAGACGACCGCTACGGGCAACCGACAATATATTTGACTGAAACGGGGTTTGCAATCAAGGACGCTACCCCAAAAGACGGTGTGGTCCGCGATCCGCTACGGGAAAAATATCTCAAAGCCTATCTGCGTGCGGCTCATGATTCCATCAACCAAGGGGTTGATTTACGAGGTATCTATTATTGGTCTGCAACCGATAATTTTGAATGGGCAGAAGGTTTGAGTAAAAAGTTCGGTCTCATCCAAATTGATCCTCAGACCCTGCAGCGCACCCCCAAATCCAGTCTGAATTATTACGGCAGCTGTGCTCAAGCCAATGCCGTGCTGTAATTTTTTGGGGTCAGCTGTTTAGGTGCTGATAGGTTTTTTGTTAATAAATAGAGAATAAAAATGCGTTTTATATCTTATCTTTTTATGGTGATTGCTGTCGTTGTCATGAGCGGTTGCGCAACCATGACTGAATCTGAATGTGCCACTGCGGATTGGCATGATGTTGGCTACAAGGATGGGCGTAACGGGAAACCACGTGACTACATGCAAGAAAGGCGCACAGATTGCGCCAAGAGTGGGTACGCATTGGACGAAAAGAAATATCAGGCGGGCCGGGATCAGGGGATTGCTCAGTACTGTACTGCAGAGAATGGCCGATCCGAAGGGCTCAAAGGACATCCCTATCTGGATGCATGTCCAGCCCAGTTGGAGCGGGATTTCCTGGCTCCATATCGGGCGGCTAAGCGTGTGTATGATGCGCAAGAGAAGGTCGATGAATTAAACAGGCAGTCTGATCATTTGACACATCAGTTAAAAAAAGAAAAGCAAGGCTCTAAACGCCAGGGAATTCGCCAAGAGCTCAGAGAAATTGATGATAAATTAAGTGATGCTCGCAAGGATTTACGCCATGAAGAAAATAGATTGCATGATTTAAAATTATAGGCGCTTGGGTATGATGACTTCCCGGCTTTTATCAGGACTAGGGCAGCGGATAGTGTTTTTAGGTCTGCTCGCTATCCTCATGGTGGGCCGCCCCGCAGGCGCTACCGAGCACGGAATGGGGATGTATTTGCTGGGCTCCAAAGGGCCGATGGCGGGAGTTGTCCCTGGTCCTGGGCTTTATTTCCAAAATGATTTGTATTATTACCGTGCAAAGGCAGGTGCAGAGACCAAATTACCCATGGGCGGCAAAGTGGGTCTAGGGATTAAAGCGCGTGCACTGATTGATGTGCCGACGATCATCTGG